>SXNB01000164.1 GCA_005777205.1 Burkholderiales bacterium
CGCCCGGCGCCTGTGGCGCCGGCGCCTCGCCGTCCACCGTGAGGCCGAAATCGCGCGGCTTGCCACGGATCATGCCGCTCAGGGGCCAGCCCACCAGCAGCACCAGCACGCCGGAGCAGAATGCGGTGACGCGCCAGCCGTAGGTCACGAGCATCCAGGCCACCAGCGGCACCGCCAGGCCGCCCAGCGCGTGGCCGAGCTGCATGGTCGCCATGGCGCGCGCGCGCCAGCGCTCGAACCAGTGGATGAGGGCGAAGTTGAGCGGGAAGAAGCCGCACATGCTGGCGCCGGTGGCGGCGACGAGAAACGCCAGGTAGAACTGTAGCAGCGAGTCGATGAAGGCAAGCAGCATGAAGCCGGCGCCGAACAGCGTGACGCCGATGCGCACCACGCCGCGCGTGCCGAAGCGGTCCAGGCACCAGCCCAACAGCGGACCCAGGATCGCCGATTCCACCTGGTGTAGCGCCGCGGCGCCGGAGAGTTCGGTCTTGGACCAGCCGCGGTCGTCGCGCAGGATGGCGAAGTAGGCGCCGAAGGACTGGTGCAGCAGGCTGGTTTGCAGGAACTGGATGCCGGTGCCGGCGGCCACCAGCCACCAGCCGCGGAACACGTCCTGGAAACGTCTTTTCATCGCTTGGGGTTAGCCTACACCGGGCGCAGCAGACGCGCCGCCACTGTTTTGCTCGCGGCGCGGTCAACGCCCGCGCCCCGCGGTCTGTTGCTGTGGGATGAACCGGCTCGCTTGCACCAGCCAGCCCGGCGTCGCGCTGCACCTGGTCCAGCGCTGGCGTTCATGGAAGGGCTGGGCGGGGCGATCGACGCCATGCCGATGCACGCGCGGCATCTGGTCACGCTGGAACAGCAGCGGCTGCGCCTTTTGGTTTTCGGCGAAGATGGTGCTGCCCTTGGCGATCTTCTCCGCCTCGCCGCCGCTCGTGAAGAACACCAGCGCCACCTTCGGGTCGTAGACCTTCGAGCGCGCGAGGCTGTTTTGCGCAATGCCGTCCATACGGTGCTCTTCCCTGCGGCGGATTATGCCGCATCGGGTTTAGAATTCCCGCCTCCCCTGGCATCCAAGGCGAGTCGGCAATGACGGCAATGACGGCAAGGACTGCAACGGACCAGCGCGAGCAGGCGGTGCGCGACCTCATCGGGCGCGTGCGCGCTATCCAGGCGAACCAGGGTGTCACCCGCGCCGCGCTCGATGCGATCAAGGCCGAGCTGGTCGGTCTGGCAACACGCAGCGAGCTGTTCCCGCAGGCGCATTTCCAGAACACGCCAGGCCGGCCGGGCACCATCTACCACTTGGCCGAGGACGTCGACGGCCGCTTCGCGCTCTACGGCTCGGCCGGCTTGCCGGGTAAGGCGCAGCCGCCGCACGACCACACCACCTGGGCCATCATCGCCGGAGTCTACGGCGACGAGCACAACGTGTTCTACGAGTGCGTCGGCCGCGACCAGGTGCCGGGCGAAGGCAGGTTGCGCCAGTACGACGAGCTCACGGTGCGCAAGGGCAACGCCTGCGCCCTGATGCCCACTGACTTTCACACTATCGAGGTCACCAGCGCCACCGACTCGCTGCACCTGCACCTGTATGGCAAGACGCTGGAGGACCTGCCCGATCGAATCACCTTCTCCTCCAGCGCCGGCGGCAAGTTCGCGCGCTTCATGGCTAAGCCGGTCATCCTCAGCCCGCGCCTCGCGCCGCAGGAACTGAAGGCGATGTGCGCTGATGGCGGCGAGATCGCGGTGCTGGACGTCCGCGAGGAGGGTGTGCATTCGCGAGGGCACTTGTTTCTCGCGGCCTCTGCGCCGATGTCGCACCTGGAGGCGCGCATCGGCCGCCTGGTGCCGCGCAAGGACACGCGCCTGGTGCTGGTGGACGACGACGAGGCGCTGGCCCAGCGCGCCGCGCGCGTGCTGCGCGCCATGGGCTACCGCGGCATGAGCGTGCTCGCCGGCGGCATGCCCGGCTGGAAGGCCGCCGGGCTGGAGGTGTACTCGAACGTGCACGTACCTTCGAAGGCCTTCGGCGAGTACGTAGAACACGTCGAGGCAACGCCGCGCATCACCGCGGCGGAGCTGAAGGCAAAGCTGGATGCGGGCGAGGACCTGGTGGTCCTCGATTCCCGGCCGATGAGCGAATACCGCGTCATGAACATCCCGGGCGCGTACGACTGCCCTGGCGCGGAACTGGTGCGCCGCGTGTTCGAGGTCGCGCCGCGGCCCGAGACCACCGTGGTGGTCAACTGCGCCGGCCGCACCCGCTCCATCATCGGCGCTCAGTCCCTGATCAACGCTGGCATCCCGAACAATGTCGTCGCGCTCAAGAACGGCACCATGGGCTGGCACCTCGCGGGCTTCGGCCTAGAGCGCGGCCAGGCGCGCATGGCCCCGGTGCCGAAGGGCGAGGCGCTCGCGAAGGCGAAGGCGGCGGCGGATCGCGTCGCGAAGCGCTTCGGCGTGAAGCGCGCGTCGCTCGCGGACCTGGAAGCCATGCGGGCGGAAACTGCGAGTACGACCTATGTATTCGACGTGCGCACGCCCGAGGAGTATGCGGCGGACCACCTGCAGGGCTCCATCAGCGCCCCCGGCGGGCAACTGGTGCAGGCCACCGATACGTATGCCGCCGTGCGCAATGCGCGCATCGTCCTCATTGACGACGACGGCATCCGCGCCACCATGACCGCTTCGTGGCTGATCCAGATGGGTTGGCCTGCCGTTTATACGATCGACTGCGCCCCCGCTTTTGCGGGCGCAGTCGAAACATCACGCCCCGGTGCCCCGCAAGCGCCCGACTGCTCGCGCGAAAAACCGCGCGACCTCGTGGAAAAGCTGAAGGCGGGAACGGTGGAGGTGTTGGATTTCGGCACCAGCATCGAATATCGCATAGGCCATATTCCCGGTTCATCGTGGGCTATCCGCTCACGGATCCAGAACTACGCCGCGAAGCTTGCCACCGCGCAGACCCTTGTCTGCACCTCGTCGGACGGCGAGCACGCGAAGTGGGCCGCCGGCGACCTGAGGCGACTCCTGGGCCGCGAAGTTTCCGTCCTCGAGGGCGGCACCGCCGCGTGGAAGGCCGAAGGGCTGGCCTTGGAGCAGGGCGAGACCCGGATGCTGGCGCCGCCCGAGGACATCTACTACAAGCCTTACGACGGTACCTCGCAGATCGAGTCCGCGATGCAGGACTACCTGCAGTGGGAACTGGACCTGCTCTCGCAGATCGAGCGCGATGTCGATTGCCGTTTCCGCAAGTTTGCTTGAGGAATTCCGATCACCATCTCGATGTACCAGCCGAGCGCACCGCGCTTCGCCAACTCGCGTTGTCCAGCGCCGCATCGCTGGCATTTGCGGACCTGAGCGTGCGCATCGGCATCGGCGTGCCACTGCCGCCGCCCGCGCCTATGTTGGAAGTGGCGCTGGTGCAAGCCTGCAGCTCTGTCTGGGCGCCGGGCTACTGGGCCTGGAACCACGACCGCCATATCTGGATTTGCGGCCGCCACGTCGTGGCGCGGCCCTTTTCTTTTTGTGCGGCTAAACTGCGTACATGCGCCTAGTCATTGCCCAGATGAAGCATGAGACCAACACCTTCTCCCCGGTGCCGACGCCGCTCGAGCGCTTCGCGCGCGGCCGCGCCACGCCGCTGGAAGGCGACAAGGTGCGGGAGGCCTTCAAGGGCACTGGTACCGCCATCGGCGCCTTCATCGAGGCCGCGGATAAGGAGGGCGCCGAGGTCGCCTACCCGGTGGCCGGCAACGCCGCGCCCAGCGGCCCGGTGCAGGCCGCGGCCTACGAGTACATGGCTGGCCGCATTGTCTCGGCGGTGGCCAGGGGCTGCGACGCGGTGCTGCTCGACCTGCACGGCGCCATGGTCGCGGAGAAGCACGACGACGGCGAGGGCGAGTTGCTGAGGCGGATTCGCGAGGTGGCGCCCAAGGTGCCGATCGCCGTGGCGCTCGACATGCACACCAACCTGTCCCTGGAGATGGTGCGCCACGCCACCACCATCGCCGGCTACCAGACCTATCCGCACGTGGACATGCACGAAACGGGCTTGCGTGCCGTGCGGCCGTTGCTGGCGCTGCTGGCGGGAAAGGCGAAGCCCGCAATGGCCGCCGGCACTCGCCCGATGCTGCCGCACGTGATGCGCCAGTCGAGCCTGGACTCGCCCAACAAGGAAATCCAGGCACGGGCGCGCGACATGGAGCGCCGCGGCGAGGCGCTCTCGGCGAGCTTCTTCGTCGGCTTCCCGCATGCCGACATTCCGATCGCCGGCAGTTCGGCGGTGGTGGTCACCGACGGCGACGCGGCGCGCGCGCAGGCGCTGGCCGGTGAGCTACTCGACATGGCCTGGAAGGCGCGCGAGCAGTTCGTCTACAAGGTCGAGCCTCTGCGCGAGTCCATCGCCCGCGCCATGCGCCTGCGTGCAGGGCCGGTGGTGCTGCTCGATCACTACGACAACTGCGCCTCGGGCGGCACCATGGACACCATGACGGTGCTGGGAGCGCTCATCGAGGCGGGCATCGAGGACGCCTGCGCCTTCGCCATCTGCGACTCGGCGGCAGTGGAGCAGATGAAGCGAGCCGGCGAGGGCGCGCGGGTGACGCTGTCGCTGGGCGGCAAGTCTGACCTGCCGTCGCTGGGGCTCAGGGGCCAGCCGCTTACGGTCACCGGCAACGTGCGCAAGCTCGTCAACGGCTTGTACCGCAACGAAGGTCCGATGGCGCGCGGCGAGCTCATGGACATGGGCGCGGCCGGGGTGCTGGACACCGGTCGGATCCAGATCGCGGTGATCTCCCGCCACGTCGAGCCGCACGACATTGCCGCGTTCAAGGCGCTGGGGCTGGACCCGGCGGCGCGGCGCTACGTGATGTTGAAGAGCCGCGTGCACTGGCGCGCTGGCCTGGGGCCGCTGGCGCGCGAGGTGATCGAGTGCGCCGGCACCGGGGTGTGCACCTCGGACTATTTCCAGCTGCGCTTCCGGCGCCTGCGCCGGCCGATCTATCCGCTGGATGTGGACTGCGTGCCGGGGGCTTGAGCGCTGGCGTATGCTGGCGGCTTGTTCGGCGAGGGCAGAAGGACATGAAACCAGAATTGACGCTTTTGATCTGGGCCGCGCAGCTCCCGCTGGTGCAGGCGGTGGTCGCGGTGCAGGGCGCGCTGATGCAGGTCGGCCTGTCTGGTCTGGCCGGAAACTGCGATGGATTGCCTGAGATCAAGGGCTGGGGCGGGCGTGTCGCGCGCGCCCATCGGAACATGCTGGAGAGCCTGGTGCTGTTCGCCGCGCTGGTGCGAAACCTGGTCGACCGGCTTACACTGGCAAACACGCGCCTCGCGCGTTGAGCATCCGCATTCCCGGGGAGGGGAACGTGAAGAAGATGGCCTAGCTGGGGTTTGGACTGGCGTTCGCCTTGGGCGCGTCCGCCCAAGGCACGTTTCCGAGCCGCCAGATCACCATGATCGTGGGATTCGCGCCCGGAGGTGGTACCGACACCGCGGCGCGCA
>SXNB01000165.1 GCA_005777205.1 Burkholderiales bacterium
AGGCGAAAACGAGGTGCTTCGGCTTGTGGTGCCGGCAGACCTCCAGCAGCCGGCCGAAGCCGACGAGGTTGGTCTGGAAGTAGGGCTCGGGGTGCTCGATCGAATAGCGCACGCCGGGCTGGGCCGCGAGGTGCAGCACTGTGTCTGGCCGGATCTCCTCGAACACGCGCTCCAGCGCGGTGGGCGCGGAGATGTCCAGTTCGAGGAAGCAGAAGCCGTGCGCAGGCTCGAGCTGCTTAAGGCGCGCCTTCTTCAGGTCGACCGAGTAATAGTCCGACAGGTTGTCCACGCCGATGACGGTGTCGCCGCGCGCGAGCAGGCGCTGAGCGCAGTGCATGCCGATAAAGCCAGCGGCGCCGGTGACGAGGATCTTCATAGAGGGGATCGTCCCAGCTCCGCGAGCTTGGCGTACTTCATGAAGCTGTTCATGCAGCCGATCGAGACGTGCACCAGGCCCGGGACGCCGTCGAGGAACCCCAGGCGCAGGAAGTAGAACTTGATGAAGCGCGCCAGCGGCGAGATCACCAGTTTCGCCGCGCCCGCGGTGCGCCCCTGCTCGTGCAGCGCCATCGCCGCGAGCGTGGTGTAGCGGTTCTGCTTGTCCAGGTACCGGGCGAGGTCCTCAGCTGACTTGTGCAGCAGGTCGCCCTCCAGGGTGCCGGGCGTCGAGGAAAAGAGCAGCTTCTCGTGCACGACGTCGTCGCTCCAGCGCGCCTTGCCGCGGTGGTACAGCCGCGCGCTCCAGTCCGGGTAGCCTTCGCCGTGGCGCAGCCAGCGCCCCATAAAGCGGTTGCGCCGCGCCATCCGGTATACCGACGCGGCGGGCGACTGCAGCGCGCGCACTAGGCTCGCGGCCAGCTCCGGCGATAACCGTTCGTCCGCGTCCAGGGACAGCACCCAGTCGTTCGCGGCCTGGTCTGTGGCTGCCTGCTTCTGCCGTCCGAACCCCAGCCACTCCTGCGTGACCACACGCGCGCCATACTTCGCCGCCAGTTCGCGCGTGCCATCGGTGCTGCCGGAGTCCACCACCAGGATCTCGTCAGCGAAGGCGACGCTGGCGAGGCATTCGGCGAGCTGTCCGGCCGCGTTCAGGGTGATGACGACAGCGGAGACCCGGGCGCGGGCTGGATCGTTCGGTGGAATGGGCGTGGCCTTGGAATGGGGCGGCTGCCGAATTCTACTTAGAATCGGGCTGGCGATGCCCAGAATCCTCTTCGTGAAGACCTCCTCGCTTGGCGATGTCGTGCACCACTGCCCTGCGGTGAGCGATGTGTCGCGCCATTTTCCTGGCGCCGTGATCGACTGGGTGGTGGAGGAGCCCTTTGCCGAGGTGGCTCGGCTGCATCCGGCGGTGGCCGACGTGATCACTGTCGCGATCCGGCGCTGGCGCGGCGAGCTGGTACTCGCCTCCACCTGGTCCGACCTGGCGGCGTTCCGGCGCCGTCTGCAAAAGGACCGTTACGACCACGTCATCGACAGCCAGGGCCTGGTGAAGAGCGCGCTGGTGACGTGGATCGCACGCGGCCTGCGCCACGGCTTCGATCGCGCGAGCGCGCGCGAACCCTTCGCGTCGCGCTTCTACGACCGGCGCCACGCGGTGGACCCGGCGCTGCACGCGGTGGAGCGCAACCGGATGCTCGCCGCCGCGGCACTGGGCTACGTCGCAAACGGCGCCTGCGACTATGGTCTGGCGCTTGGCGCGCCCGCCGCCGCCGCGGCCTTGGACATGCCACAGCCGTTCGCGATCCTGCTCACCATGACCAGCCGCGACGACAAGCTCTGGCCGGAGGAACACTGGCGCGCGCTGGGCGCGGCGCTCGCGGGCAAGGGTATCCACTGCGTGCTGCCCTGGGGCAGCGAGGAGGAGCGCCATCGCTGCGCGCGCATCGCTACCGCCATCCCGCGCGCCGTGGTGCCGCGGCGGATGACGCTGACCGAACTCGCGCGCCTGGCGCTGGGGGCCCGCTTCGTCGCCGGCGTGGATACCGGCCTGGCGCACCTTGCGGCGGCGCTGGGGCGGCCGACCGTGGGTATCTATTGCGGCTCAAACTCGGGGCTAACTGGTCTGCATGCGGGATCGACAGTGAGGAACCTGGGTACGGCAGCTGCGGCACCGGCCCCATCGGAGGTGCTGTCGGCGCTTGCTGGACTCGGGGTCCTGACCTGATGCAGCGCGCGCTGTACACGCTGCTGCTGCGCGCCTCGCTGCCTTTCGCCCTCGGGCGCCTGTGGTGGCGTGGGCGCGCGGAACCACTTTACTGGTGGCGGAGGGGAGAACGATTCGGCTACTACCCCGACGCTCCGGAGAAGCCGGTGATCTGGCTGCATGCGGTGTCGGTGGGAGAAGCACGGGCCTCGGCGCCGCTGGTGCGCGCGCTGATGCAGGAACTGGAGGGCTGCGAGATCCTGGTCACCTGCACCACGGCCGCGGGGCGCGAGACGCTGATGGCGCTGCACGGCGAAAGCGTCCACATCGCCTGGCTGCCCTGGGACCTCCCGGGCGCGGTGCGCCGGTTCCTCGAGCACTGGCGACCCCGGCTGGGCGTGCTGGTAGAAACCGAAGTCTGGCCGAACCTGGTGGTAGCGTGTCGTGAGTTCGGCGTGCCACTCGTGCTCGCCAACGCACGCATGTCGGATAAATCCGCGCGGGGCTATGCGCGCTGGGATGGGCTGTCGCGGCCGGCGTTTGCCGCGCTGGATGCGGTCTGTGCACAGAGCGAGGGCGACGCGGGGCGCCTGCGCGACCTCGGCGCGCGCGAAGTGGAAGTCACCGGCAACCTGAAGTTTGATGCGACCCCGGATGTGGAACGGCGGGCCGCGGGTGAGGCGTTGCGCTCGGCGCTCGGCCGCCGGACCCTGCTTCTCGCCAGCACCCGCGAGGGCGAGGAAGCGATGCTGTTCGATGCCCTGGGCGCAATCCCCGCGGACATCCAGTTGCTGGTCGTGCCGAGGCACCCGAAACGCTTCGAGGAGGTGGCGCAATTGCTTTCCGCGCGCGGTCTCGTGGTGGCCAGGCGCAGTTCAGGGGCCAGCCGCGAAACGGGCGTGCTGCTCGGCGATACGCTCGGGGATATGGACGTCTACTACGCCGCTGCGGACGTGGCGGTGATCGGCGGCTCCTTCGCGCCGCTGGGCGGCCAGAACCTGATCGAAGCCTGCGCCGCGGGTACGCCGGCGGTGCTGGGGCCGCATATGTTCAACTTCTTGGAGGCCACGCGCCTTGCGCTGGACGCAGGCGCCGCGCTGCAAGTCGCCGATGCCGCAGGTGCGATCCACGAGGCGATGGCGCTGCTCCAGGATCCCGCGCGCCGCGGCGCCATGGGCGAGGCGGGCAGGCGCCTATGCGAAGCCCATTGCGGCGCCACCGCTCGCCAGCTCGCGGCCTGCCTCCGCTTGCTCAAATAAGTCAGGAAATCGTGGTCCGTCCCTGATTTCTAAGGCTCGAGGGCCTTGTTGACCTCGTCGAGGTCTTCTTCTTTCAGGCTGCCGGCGGCGGATTTCAGGCGCAGGTGGCTGGTGATGGTGTTGTAGCGCGCCACCGCGAGGTCGCGGCGGGTGGAAAAGACCTGCTGCTGCGCGTTCAGGACGTCGATGTTGATGCGCACGCCGACCTCGTAGCCCAGCTTGTTGGAATCGAGCGCGCTCTGCGAGGACACCAGCGCCTGCTCCAGCGCGCTCACCTGGGCAATGCCGTTCATCACCGCGAGGTAGGACTGGCGCGTGGCGAGCACGACGCTGCGGCGCGCGGCCTCCAGGTCCTGCCGCGAGCGCTCGCGCAGGGCCGCGGCCTCGCGCTCGCGCGAGGTGAGCGAGCCGCCCGCGTAGAGCGGCAGGCCCAGTTGCAAGCCCAGCACGCCGGTGTTGGTGTTCGTGCCTTGCGCCGAGATACTCGACCCGGTCTGCGAGTTGTAGCCGTAGCTGGCGACCAGGTCCACCGTGGGGCGGTGGGCGGCGGCGGCGCGCTTGGCCTCGAGCGCGGCGATCTCGGTCACCGCCTCCTGCGCCTGCACCGGCCAGCTCTGCTTCACGGCGAGGTCCACCCAAGTCTGCATGTTGGCCGGGTTGGGCGGGGTGAGCCTGACCTGGGGGCGCAGTCGCTTGAGCACGGCGTACTCCTTACCAGTGATCTGCTGCAGCACCCGGCGCTTGTTGTCGAGGTCGTTCTGCGCCGCGATCTCCTGCGCCACCGACAGGTCGTAGCGCGCCTGCGCCTCGTGGGTGTCGGTGATGGTGGCGGTGCCGACCTCGAAGTTGCGCCTAGCCTGCGCCAGCTGCTCGGCGATGGCGGTCTTCTGCGCGCCCACCAGGGCGAGGGTGTCCTGCGAAGCGAGCACGTCGAAGTAGGCCTGGGCGGTGCGCACGATCAGGTCCTGGGCGGCGATGCCGAACACCGCCTCGGCCTGCTTTACCTGGTACCCGGCTTGGTCGTACTGGATCTGGTTCTGTGGGCGGTAGAGTGGCTGGGAGAACGACAGCGTCAGGCCGTAGGCGCGCGTGTCGCGCGCGAACGGCGCCGGTAGCACGCCGTCCCTGGGTTCCGAGTCGATGCTCGTGCCGGTGGCGTTTCCCGACAGGTTGAGCGTGGGCAGGATCAGGGCGCGGCCCTGCGGCAGCTTCTCCAGGCCCGCGGCGAGGGCGTAGCGCGCGGCGGCGAAAGCGGCGTCGTTGTCCCGCGCATCGCGGTAGACCTGCGACAGGCTCTGCGCCGCCGCCGGCGCCGAAAGCACGGCGGCGGCAAGCGCTGCGGCGAGAAAGATCGTTCGGCGAGGCATGGGTGGAACTCCGTTGGGTCTGCGTCAGTACTGCGGCATGGCGGGATCGACGGTCCGCGCCCAGGCGGCGACGCCGCCGGCCAGGTTATGGACCCGAGCGAATCCCTGCCGCTCGAGGAACATGGCCGCCTGCAGGCTGCGGCTGCCGTGGTGGCAGATCACGACCGTGTCGGCCTGCGGGTCGAGCTCGCCCGCCCGGGCCGGCAATTCCCGCATCGGCACCAGGCGCGAGGGCTCTATGCGGCAAGTGTCGTACTCCCAGGGTTCGCGCACGTCCAGCAACACCGGCTTGCCGCGACCGGCGTCGGCGAGCCAGGCCGCCAGTTCGGCCACGTACAGGTTGTTCATCGCTAGAAGCGAAACCGCGCCGGCTGCTCGCAGTTGGCGAGGGGCGCGATCACGGTTTCGAACAGGTCCACGATGCGGTGCGCGCCGGGCGCGATGCAGGTCACCAGGCGCGCGCTCATCACCGGCGCCTCGCCGACCACCGCGAACAGGCGGCCGCCTGGGGCGAGGGCGTCGAGCAGCGCCTTCGCCAGCACCGGGACCGAGCCGGTGAGCACGATCAGGTCCCAGGGAGCCTGTGATCGAAAACCCGGCGATGTCCCCGCGGCGCCGTCGTCCACCAGCAGCGTGACGTTGTCGGCGCCGTGGCGCTCGAGGTTGGCGCGACCGAAGGCGGCCAGGTCCGGCTTGATCTCCAGCGAGGTGACGCGCGCGGCGCGGTGCGCGAGCAGCGCGGTGAGGTAGCCGCTGCCGGTGCCCACCTCCAGCACGCGCTCGGTGCGCCGAGGCGCCAATTCCTGCAGCACGCGGGCTTCCATTTTGGGCGCCCACATGCACTCGCCGCCAGGGGCGCCTTCCAGCGGCACTTCCATGTCGCTGAAGGCGAGGTTGCGGTAAGCGACCGGCACGAATTCCTCGCGCGGCACCACGTAGAGCAGGTCGAGCACCTCCTGATCCAGCACATCCCAGGTGCGGATCTGCTGCTCCACCATGTTCGTGCGGGCCTGTTCCAGGTTCATGTCTTTACTTGGGGGGTTCTGAGGTATTGCCCAGAGGGGGGGGAATTTTACCAAAGCGTTTCACCCACGCTGCAAGATCATCCAGGTAGGTGTAGATCACCGGCACCACCACGAGGGGACCCTCACCCACGCGGGGGTCACCACCACGGCCACGGCCAACGCGCAGTCGCCGCGCTGCCCGTCGCCGCCGGCCAACACGGTGGTCGACCCGCCGAACGTCGGCATCTACGTGGCTTGCGTAACCCCGGGGCCGAATGGCACCTACTCCGCCACCTTCGGCTACCAGAACGACGACACCAGCACCCTGCAAGCGCCGATCGGGGCGGGCAACCGGGTGTTGGTGAGCGGCAGCGATCCCGGCGCGCAGGATCGCGGGCAGCCCGCTGCGCTCGCCCCGGGGC
>SXNB01000166.1 GCA_005777205.1 Burkholderiales bacterium
AGTCCTCTTCCTGGTCCCGGTGTTGTTCATGAGCCTCCTGAACCTGGTTGTCCCCGGCCTGAAGCCGGGGCAGTTGATGGCGGCCATCGCGACGTTCCTGCTCGCGTTGATGCCGATGATTTACGCCAGCTTCTACGCAAGTTACCGGGACGTGTTCGGCCCCGGCGACACCCAGCGAGCCCCCCAGGAGCCGGGCTCGTCCCCGCATTAGGGTAAAGTCCTCGGTTCGAGGACACCTAACCGAGCCCCTGACGGCCATGACCGATTTCGCCCTGCCCAAGCTGGTTGCCTCCGCTGCGCCGGAGTTCACCGATCCGGCCACGGCCAAGGTCTGGCTCGAGCACGTCCCGCTCGCCAACGTCGCCGCCGCCCAGCACGATCTGCGGCTGCAGATCGAGGAGTTCAACGTTTTTGACTGCAAGGCGGTGACGCGCCTCGCAATCATGGAGGCGCTGCGCGAGGCGGTGAACTTCGTCCAGATCGAGCAGGCGAAGCGCTTCACCAACCGCACGCTGCCGATGGGCGAGGACTGCGTGCAGTCCTCCTGCGAGCAACGGCTGGTGTTCCCTTTGCCGCAGTGGTGCCAGGCGCGGCCGGCGCGCGGCGCAGAGCGAAAGCGCCCCGTCGCTCGTGCTGCCCTTGGGCTGGTTCAAGCCCAAGCGCGTCGTCGAGGTCTTCGTCGAGTCCCCGGTCAAGATCCGCCTCACCGAGATCCTCGAGCGCGGCAGCGACTACGAGCGCCTCGCCCACAAGATGGTCGCCTGAGCATGGTTGCGATCCCTTGAGCACGGGAACGGGGCCGTGACCGGCGATGGCCCGGCACCGACCGAGATCCGGCTGCACCAGAAATCCCGCGTGATGGAAGTCGCGTTCTCCGACGGCAAGGCGTTCCGCCTGCCCTACGAGTTCCTGCGC
The DNA here is from genome assembly GCA_005777205.1 of Burkholderiales bacterium. GTDB lineage: Bacteria > Pseudomonadota > Gammaproteobacteria > Burkholderiales > SG8-39 > RBG-16-66-20. The sequence continues at coordinate 916 of SXNB01000166.1, forward strand.
GTGCATTCGCCCTCGGCCGAGGTGCGCGGACATGGCCCGGGCCAGGAAGTACTGCAGACGGGCAAGCGTGCAGTGGAGATCCGGTCGCTGGACCCGGTGGGCTCCTATGCAGTGCAGCCGGCGTATTCCGACGGCCACGCCACGGGCATCTATTCGTGGGAGTACCTGTACCACCTGGGCGAGAACCAGGAACGGCTGTGGGCGGAGTACCTCGAACGCCTCGAGAAGGCCGGCGCGAGCCGGGACTAGCGGGCAACGGGCGGCATGGCCGAGGCCGATTTCGGATTCCAGCGCGTCCCGGAGGCCGAGAAGGCGCAGCGCGTGGGCGAGGTGTTCGACCGCGTCGCGACGCGCTACGACCTGATGTCGGCGGGCCTGCACCGCGCGTGGAAGGCGTTCGCGGTGTCGGTGGCACGGGTGCGCACGGGCGAGCGCGTACTCGATGTCGCCTCGGGCAGCGGGGACCTGGCGCGCGCCTTCGCCGCGCGCGGCGCGCAGGTCTGGATGAGCGACATCAACGGCAGCATGCTGGCGCGCGGCCGCGACCGGCTGCTGGATGCTGGCCAGGTGCTGCCGGCGGTGCAATGCGATGCCGAGCGCCTGCCCTTCCCGGAGGCGAGCTTCGATTGCGTCAGCGTTGCCTTTGGCTTGCGCAACATGACGCACAAGGAAGCGGCGCTCGCGGAGATGGCGCGCGTGCTACGGCCCGGCGGCCGCTTGGTGGTGCTCGAGTTCTCGCGGGTGGCGCCCGCGCTGGAGAAGCCCTACGACCTGTACTCCTTCCGGGTCCTGCCCTGGCTGGGCCAGAAGGTGGCCGGGGACGCGGCCTCGTACCGCTACCTGGCCGAATCCATCCGCCTGCACCCGGACCAGGAAACGCTGCGACGCATGATCGGGGCCGCGGGGATGGAGAACGTCGACTATTTCAACCTGGCCGCCGGGGTGGCTGCGGTGCATCGCGGAATCAAACTGCGGTAGGATAGGCATCCCCGTCCAAGCTGGCAGGAGAGAGCGCAATGCGCAAGTTCATGTTCGGATTCGTGGCCGCCCTGGTGGGGACGATGTTCTTCGTCAACGAGGTCGAGGCCAAGCGCCTGGGCGGTGCCCGCAACATGGGCGCACAGCGCAGCATCACCAACGCGCCGCCGGCCAAGCCGGCGCAGCCGCAGGCGGCACCCGCCGCAACGCAGGCGCAACCCGCGGCGGCCGGCGCCTCGCGCTGGATGCCCATCCTCGGAGGGCTTGCTATCGGCGGTGCGCTGGGCTGGCTGATGGGAGCCAACGGCCTGGGCGGGTTGATGGTCGGGATCATGCTGGCGGCGCTGCTCATGGTCGGCGCCGTGTTGGTGTTCCGCATGCTGGCGGCAAGGCGTGGCGACGCGCCCCAGCCCGTGCGCATGCAGTACGCGGGAGGCATGGGCAGCGAGACGGTTGCCGCGCCGCCGCCGTCGCAAGCCTCCGGCTTCGAGGCGCAGGCGCCGGTGGACGCCACGGGCGTGCCCGCCGGCTTCGATGTCGCCGGTTTCCTGCGCGGGGCGAAGCTGAATTTCATGAAGCTGCAGGCGGCGAACGACTCCGGCAACCTGGACGAGCTGCGCGAGTTGACGGCGCCGGAGCTGTTCGAGGAACTGCGGCGCGACATCGAGTCGCGCCCCGGCCTGCGCCAGCAGACCGACATCCTCTCGCTCAACGCGGACCTGCTCGAGGTGACGACCGAGGGCGAGCGCCACTGGGCCAGCGTGCGCTTCGCCGGCACCGTGCGCGAGACGCCGGCGAGCGCGCCGGTGGGCTTCGAGGAGGTCTGGAACCTGGCGAAACCGGTGGACAACGCCAGCGGCTGGCTGCTCTCCGGCATCCAGCAGATGCACTAGGGAAGGACATTCCCGAAAAAGGCCACCACCCGGTGGCCTTTTCTTTTTCCACCATGCTGGCCGACGTCGTTACCCGAGCGCTCAACCACCTGCTGGAATCGGATCCGGCGCTGGGCGCGCGCCTGGAGCCGTTTCCGGGAGAAATCCTGGAACTGCGCGCGCCGCCCCTGCCGCCGCTGTGCCTCGCGATCGCGGCCGGAGGGCGCTTCCAGTCCGCGCCCACCGGGACCGCGGCCTCGCTCACGATTGCGCTGGGTTCCGGCGCGCTCGCCGCGGCGGTGAAGGGCGAGGACCATTTCCTGCGCCAGGTCGAGGTCTCGGGCAACGCGCGCCTTGCCGCCGAGGTGATGTTCCTGTTTCGCCACCTGCGCTGGGACGTGGAGGAGGATCTCTCGAGGCTGGTGGGCGACGTCGCGGCGCATCGCCTCGCCAGCGCCGCACGCGGCATCGCGGGGCTGCACGTGGAGGCTGCGCGGCGGGTGGCTGAAGGGCTCATGGCCTACGCGCTGGAGGAGCGACCGATTCTGGTATCGCGCAGGGGAATGGCGCCGCTGGCCGCCGCGACGGCGCGCCTGCGCGATGACCTGGAGCGCCTAGAGCAGCGCATCCGCAGGCAGGAGGCACGGTGATCGGAAACCTCGCGCGGGTGCTGCGGATCCTGCAAGTGGTGCTGCGCTTTCGGCTTCAGCGGCTGCTGCCAAAGTACGCGGTGGCGGGCGATTCCGGGCGTCCTGCCCGGCTGCGCATGGCGCTCGAGGCCTTGGGCCCGATCTTCGTCAAGTTCGGCCAGATCCTGTCCACGCGCCGCGACCTGCTGCCGGCGGACATCGCCGCTGAACTGGCGAAACTGCAGGACCAGGTGCCGCCGTTCGACTCCGCACTCGCAGTCGCCGAGGTCGAGGCGGCGCTGGGCAAGCCGGTGGCAGAGGCCTTCGGCAGCTTCGAGCGCGAGCCTGTGGCGAGCGCCTCGGTGGCGCAGGTGCATTTCGCGGCGCTGAAGGACGGCACCGAGGTCGCGGTCAAGGTACTGCGGCCAGGGGTGGAGCGGGCGATCGAGAAGGACGTGCTGCTGCTGCGCACCGCCGCCGCGCTGCTGGAGCGGGCCTGGAGCGACGGCCGGCGCCTGCGCCCGCGCGAGGTGGTGGAGGAGTTTGCCCGCCACCTGGACGAGGAAATGGACCTGCTGCGGGAAGCGGCCAACGCCTCGCAACTGAGGCGAAATTTCGAGGCCTCCCCGCTGCTGCTGGTGCCGCGCATCCACTGGGACCTGTGTTCGCAGCGCGTGATGGTGATGGAGCGCATGCGGGGCACGCCGATCTCGCAGGTGGAGGTGCTGCAGGCGAGAGGCGTGGACATCCCGCGACTGGCGCGCAACGGGGTCGAGATCTTCTTCTCCCAGGTGTTCCGCGACGGCTTCTTCCAC
>SXNB01000023.1 GCA_005777205.1 Burkholderiales bacterium
AGGCCCACTTCCCACAGCGCCTCGTCCGAATTGGCTGGATCCATCTGGTAGGTTTTCTTGTCGGACTTGCCTAGGTTCTTCGCCGACTGCACCGCGTCGCGGAACGGGCCGTAGAAACCCGAGGCGTACTTGGCGGAGTAGGCCATGATCTTCGTGTGAATGTGGCTGTTCTTCTCCAACGCCTGGCGGATGCGGCCGATGCGCCCGTCCATCATGTCCGAGGGCGCGACGATGTCCACGCCGGCGGCAGCCTGCGCGAGCGCCTGCTTTTCCAGCACTTGCAGCGTTACGTCGTTGAGGATGTAGCCCTCGGAGTCGATGATGCCGTCCTGCCCGTGAGAGGTGTAGGGATCGAGCGCGACGTCGGTCATGACGCCAAGTTCAGGGAAGCGCTGTTTGAGCGCCGCCACCGCGCGCGGGATCAGGCCCTTCGGATTGAAGGCTTCGCGCCCGTCCGGCGTCTTCAGCTTCTGCTCGATGGAGGGGAACAGCGCCAGCGCCGGGATGCGGAACTTCACGCATTGCTCGGCGTGCGCGAGCAGCCGGTCCACTGTCATGCGCTCCACGCCGGGCATGGAAACCACTTTCTCAACGCGGCTTTCCCCCTCGATGATGAACACCGGGTAAATGAGGTCATTCGCGGTGAGGACGTTCTCCCGCATCAGGCGGCGGGAGAACTCGTTGCGCCGCATGCGGCGCATGCGGACGGCTGGGAAGGCACCGAGGATTTTCATGGCACTGATTTATCAAGAAGTTTTCGAAGGGCTGCGCGAGCCGGAACTTTTTCCCCGACTGTGCATCTTATCTTTGGATAGCGCAAGCCGTCCCCCGCTTTTCCTCCCTTGGCGGGTTGCCTTGATCCAATCAAGGCTCTTCGCCCCCGGTCGCATTCCCCATTGCCGGGGGTCTTTTATTCCCCACCGCCTGCTCCAGCCAATCCTGGAGCAGGTTTTTCGCCTCCTCCACGCCCAGCTTCTTCGGTGCCGAGAACAGCATGACTTCGCCGTGGATCGCCCTGGCGCGGAGCGCTGCCTGGACTTTCGCCAGCGTCGCCGTGGCCGCGCTTCGCGACAGCTTGTCCGCCTTCGTCAGCAGCACCATCAGTTTCGCGCTCAACGGCCGCAGCCACTCGAACAGATGCAGGTCGTGGTCCTTCAGCGGGTGGCGAATGTCCATGAGCACCACCACGACGGCGAGGCAGGCCCGGTTGCCGAGGTAACCGCCGACCAGCGCGTCCCATTCCGCCCGCATCGCCTGGGGCACCTCTGCGTAGCCGTAGCCCGGCAGGTCCACCAGCCGGGCCGAGGGCCCGAGCTCGAAGAAATTGATGGTCTGGGTGCGCCCGGGCGTCTTGCTTGCGAAGGCAAGGCGCTTGCGATTGGCCAGGGCGTTGATGGCGCTCGACTTGCCCACATTGGAGCGCCCCGCGAAGGCGATTTCCGGCCGATCCTCAGGCGGAAAGCCCGCTGGGCCGACAGCGGAGGTGAGGAAACGGGTCTGGGAGAAGTCGGTCATTGGGGCCTGTTCGTGCTGGAACGCGGAAATCCTATTAAAATCGCGGCTTTCGTGCGCTTTGGGCGGGGAGCTTTGGCATGGGTCGCAGTACCGCGGGTTCGTTGGCAGTGTTCCTGGTCTCGGTCGCCGGGAGCGCGTGGGCGCAAGGGCCCGCGAAGCCGCCCGCAGGGCCCGACTTCGCCAAAGGCCAGCTGATCGCCAGCCAGGCCTGCGCGGCCTGCCATGCCGCCGACGGCAACAGTCTCGCCGCAGCCAATCCGAAGCTCGCCGGCCAGATACCGGAATACCTTCATCGCCAGCTGACCAATTTCAAGCCGCAGGGCGGCAAGAAGGCCGAGCGCGAGAACGCGGTAATGGCCGGCATGGTCGCGGCCCTTTCTGCTGACGACATGAGGAATGTCGCAGCCTACTACGCATCGCAGAAGCTGAAGCCCGCGGCGGCGAAAGACAAGGAACTCGCGGCGGTGGGCCAGAAGCTTTTCCGCGGCGGCAATCCCGCCGTCGGCTTGCCGGCCTGCGCTGGCTGCCATGGTCCGGCCGGCGCCGGTATACCTGCGCAGTATCCGCGCATCTCCGGCCAGTTCGCCGAGTACATCGACGCGCAGCTGAAGGCGTTCCGCAGCGGCGCCCGCGCCAATGATTCCAACGGCATGATGCGGGGCGTGGCTGCGAAGATGAGCGACCGGGAGATCCAGGCGGTCGCTGAGTACGCAGCCGGGCTGCGCTGAGCGTTCCGGGCCGGGGGAATAAATTCCCCCGGGGCCGTGTTAGTCGGCGGTAATCCCGAAAAATAAAAGAAGAAGGCATAAACAGGACCATGACTGTGGCGGTCACCGACGCGGAGGGCGCGCGTCACGCTTTATGTACGCACGGATGCCACCAACAACCGCGAGACTGCCTTCCGCTACCAGACCGAGGGCAACGTCAAGGTGTTCTACTGGGTTGACCGCAAGATCGGCTATGCGCTGTCCTCCGCGGACATCTCCAAGGAGTACCTGCTGTGTGAAGGTGGCGGACTCGGTTTAGCGGCAGCTCAATCCTGAGCAGTGGCGCGCCTCAGGCCCTGCTGAGCACGTAGCCGCCCGACTTCTCGTCAGGCTCCAGCTTGATGAAGCCGCGCTTCCCGGCTTCCTCGAGCAGGTCGGAGAAGGCGCGGAAGCCGTAGTAGGACTCGTTGAAGCCGGGTTTCCTGCGCTTGAGCGCCTGCTTCACCATCGAGCCCCAGATCTTCTCGCCCTCGCTGCGCTCGGCGACCAGGGCATCCAGCGTTTCCAGCACCAGGTCGAAGACCTCCTGCACCTTGTCGTCACCGGCGGGTGCGTTCCTGTCGCGTGACGAGGCGGCCGGTTTCTGCGTTTCGCGGCGCTTCTTCTGTGCGCGGCGCTTGACCTCGTCCTCGCGCACCAGGTCGTCGTAGAAGATGAATTCGTCGCAGTTGGCGATCAGCAGGTCGCTGGTAGAGTTCTTGACGCCGACCCCGATCACGATCTTGGCGTTCTCGCGCAGCTTGGACACCAGCGGCGAGACGTCCGAGTCGCCGCTGATGATGACGCAGGTGTCGACGTGGACCTTGGTGTAGCAAAGGTCGAGCGCGTCTACCACCATGCGAATGTCGGCGGAATTCTTGCCCGACTGGCGCACGTGGGGAATCTCGATCAGCTCGAACGAGGCGCCGTGCATCCCGGCCTTGAAGTCCTTGTAGCGCTGCCAGTCGCAGTAGGCCTTCTTGACCACGATCGAGCCCTTCAGCAGCAGGCGCTCGAGCACCCGGTTGATATCGAACTTCTCGTATTTCGCGTCCTGGACGCCCAGTGCGACGTTCTCGAAGTCGCAGAACAGTGCCATGTTGCGCGTTTCCTGGATGCTGGCCATGTTTCGAATCTCCGTCGGGTCTCCCGGGGCGCCGATGCTAGCATCCAATCCATGAACGGAGCCGAAAGTCTCGTGCGCACGCTGGTTGCCTCCGGCGTGGACACCTGCTTCGCCAACCCGGGCACTTCCGAGATGCACTTCGTTGCCGCGCTGGACCGCGTCGCCGGATTGCGCTGCGTGCTGGGCCTGGCCGAAGGTGCGGTCGCGGGCATGGCCGACGGCTACGCGCGCATCGCTGGGAAGCCGGCTGCGACACTGTTCCATTGCATGCCCGGACTGGGCAACGCCATCGCCAACCTGCACAACGCGCGGCGCGCGTTCGCGCCCATCGTCAATATCGTCGGCGACCAGGCGACATGGCACCAGCCTTACGATCCGCCGCTTACCGCCGATACTGAAGGGCTCGCGCGCTCGGTGTCGCGCTGGGTGCGCAGCTGCGCCAGTGCAGCCGAGGTTGGACCGGCCGCCGCCGAGGCGGTGCGGGCCGCGCGGACGCCGCCGGGCGGTATCGCGACACTGGTTTTGCCCGCCAATTGCGCCTGGGACGAGGGCGCGGCGCCGGGCAAGGCGCTGGCGCCACCGTTGCCTTCAGGCGTGGACCTGGGCCGCATTCGGGCTATCGCTGTCCCGCTGCGTAGCGGAGCGCCTGCGTGCATCGTGCTCAACGGCGACGGGCTTTCGGAGGCTGGGCTGCGGGCAGCGAATCGCATTGCGCACGCGACCGGCGCGACTCTGAAGACGCCGACCCAGGTGCCACGCATGGCGCGCGGTCGGGGGCGCGCACCGGTCGATCGCATCCCGTACTTGGTGGACGCCGCGCTGAAGACTCTTTCGGGCACACAGCACCTGGTGCTGGCCGGCGCCAAGGCGCCGGTGGGCTTCTTCGCCTACCCGGGCAAACCCTCCACGCTGTGGCCGAAGGATTGCGAAGTGCACCGGCTGGCGGAGATCGACGAGGACATCGTCGGTTCGCTCGAGGTGCTCGCCGATGAACTCTCCGCGCCGCGCGTCGCGCCGCTACGCGAGGATTTCGCCAAGCCCGAGTTGCACGGAGGGCCGTTCAAGCCGGAGGCGTTCGCTTTCACGCTGGCCGCGCTGCTGCCGGAGAACGCGGTCGTTGCCGAGGATGGCGTCACTTCGGGGCGTGCCCTTTTCCCGCCTACCTGGGGCGCGGCCCAGCACGACTGGATACAGGTCACCGGTGGCGCCATCGGTCACGCCTTCCCGGCGGCAACCGGCGCGGCGGTGGCAGCGCCCGGGCGGCGCGTGGTCTGCCTGCAGGCCGACGGCGGAGGGATGTATTCACTGCAGGCGCTGTGGACCCAGGCGCGTGAGAAGCTCGACGTGGTGAACGTGGTATTCGCCAACCGGCGCTACGCCATCCTGCAGTCGGAGCTGGAGGCGGTTGGCGCGAAGCCGGGTCCGGCTTCGCGGGACTTGTTCGACCTCGCCCGTCCCGAGATCCGCTGGACGAAGCTCGCCGAAGGGATGGGCGTGGAGGCGGTGCGGGTGGAAACGCTGGAGGCCTTCACCGATGTCTTTCGTGCGGCCTGCGCCCGGCGCGGGCCGTTCCTGATCGAGTTCTCGATCTAGTCCCCGCTGCGGCGCGGTCAAGACTACTCGGCGCGACGCTCCGGCACCGCATGTCCGAGGCCGCCACCGGCCGTAATCTGCTCGTGCGCCGGGTCAATCCCATGCGCCTCGGTACGCGCCTTGCGTGCCAGCAGCGAATAGGCGACCGGCACCACAAACAAGGTAAGGAGGGTGCCAAACGACATCCCGCCGACAATGACCCAGCCGATCTGGGTGCGCGACTCGGCGCCGGCGCCGGTGGCCAGCGCTAGCGGCAGCGCGCCCAGCACCATGGCGCCGGTGGTCATCAGAATTGGGCGCAGGCGCATGGTGGCGGCATTGATGATGGCCAAGGTGATTTCCTCGCCAACAGCACGCCGCTGGTTGGTGAACTCCACGATTAGGATGCCGTGTTTGGTGATCAGTCCCACCAGCGTGATGAGGCCGACCTGGCTGTAGATGTTCAGCGTGCCGCCGGTCGTCCACAATACTAGCAGCGCCCCGGCCATCGACAACGGCACCGACAGCATGATGACGAAGGGCGAAACGAAGCTCTCGAACTGCGCGGCGAGGACGAGGAAAATGAAGCACAACGCCAGCACGAAGACAAAATAGATTTCATTGCCAGAGTTGCGGAATTCGAGTGACTGGCCGTCCAGTCCGGTCTGCGCCGTGGCGCCGAGCGTGGTATTTGCGGCGGCATCGAAGGCCTTCAGCGCCTCGTCGATGGTGTAGCCCGAGGCGAGCGTGCCGGTAATCTTCACCGCGCGCAGGCGCTGGAAGTGGTTGAGCGACTGCGGCGCCACGCCCTCCTTGACGTCTACGAAATTGGATAGCTGGACCATGGCGCTGGTGCGGCTGCGCACGTAGATGTCGCTGATATCGGCCGGCGATGAGCGATGAAGCGGTGCCACCTGCACCATCACGTCGTACTGTTCGCCCTCACGCTTGAAGCGTGTCACCTGACGCCCCCCCAGCATGGTCTCTAGCGTGCGCGCGACGTTGTCCACGTTGACACCGACGTCGCCCAGCTTGTCGCGGTTGATCTGCACCCGGATCTCGGGGGTGTTCAGCCGCAGGTCGGTCTGCAGGTTTAGCGCACCCGGGAACTTGCGCGCCTCCTCTAGGAAGCGGTCCACCATGGCGCTCAGCTCCGAGTAAGGCACCTGAGCCATGATCACGTACTCGATCGGCGTGGAACGAAAGCGCTGCCCGAGCGATGGCGGGTTGATGGTGAATACCGTGGCGCCCGGGATCGCGGACATCTGCGGTCGCAATTCATCGGCGATCTGTTGCTGCGATTTGTCGCGCTGCTCCCATGGCTTCAGGCGCAGGATCGCAATCCCATCGACGACCGTCGGGAAGCCGGCAATCGCGGTGTAGGCGAAGGCCTCGGGGATCCGGCTGTAGATCTCCTCGACGGGCTTGATCAGGTCGGCGGTGTAGGTTGGCGTTGAGCCCTGCGGCGCGGTGACGATGCCGAAAATTAAGCCACGGTCTTCAACCGGGGACAGTTCCGACTTCAGGGCGCCAAATAGCACCACGCCGGCGCCCAACGTCGCCAGCCAGCCAAGCACCACCACCCAGCGTGCTCTCAGCGCTGCGGTGAGCAAGCTGCGATAGCCGGCGATGAACGCCACGAAACCCGCCTCGATTTTGTTGTAGAGCCAGGAGTGCCTGGTTTCGTGCCGTAGCAGCTTTGAGCACATCATCGGGGTCAACGTCAGCGCGATGAATCCTGACACCAACACGGCGCCCGCCAGGGTCAGGGCAAATTCGATGAACAGGCGTCCAGTGCGGCCGGTGGCAAAAGCGAGCGGTGCAAATACCGAGGCCAGCGTTAGCGTCATGGCGATGACGGCGAAGGCAATCTCCTTGGCGCCGGTCATTGCCGCTTCCATGCGCGTCATGCCGTCCTCGATGTGACGGAAAATATTTTCCAGCACCACGAGCGCGTCATCCACCACCAGGCCGATGGCCAGGACCATGGCGAGCAGGGTCAGTGTGTTGATGGTGAAGCCGAACAGGAACATCAGCCCGAACGCCCCGATCAGCGACACCGGGATGGTGACGATCGGAATGATGGCGGCACGCAGGTTCCTGAGGAAGAAGAAGATTACCAGCACCACCAGCGCGATCGCCTCGGCGATGGAGATAAACACGGACTTGATGGAGCGGTCGATGAACTGCGACGTATCGTAGGCAACCACCAGCTTCATGCCAAAGGGCAGGTTCGAATTGATGCGATCGACCTCGGCGCGTACTTCGGTCGACAGGTCGAGCGGGTTTGCCGTTGCCTGCTTGATGATGCCGATGTTCAGCGACGATTGGCCGTTGAAGCGTGAGATGGTGCGCTCGTTGAGTGCCCCAATGGCCACCGTGCCTATGTCGCGGATGCGAACCGGCAGCCCGCCGACGTTGGCGACGATGAGCTGGCCGAAAGCATCGGGGGTGCGCACGTCGGTTTCGGCGACCACGGTGAATTCCCGTGTGCTCGACTCGATCCGCCCTGCGGGAATTTCCGCGTTCTGGCGGCGCAGCGCGTCCTCGACGTCCTGTACGGTCAGCTTGTAGCCGGCTAGGCGCGCACGGTCGATGTTGATGCGCATCGACACCGGGCGCTCGCCCCAAACGCGCACCTCGGCCACCCCAGCCACCACCGACAAACGCGGCTTGATGTAGCGGTTGACGTAGTCGGTGGTCTCGAGCGCATTGAGCGAACCGGCTCGCACTGTCACGTTGAGCACCGCCTGGGAATCGGCCTCCACCTTGGCGATGACCGGCTCGATCACTTCCGCTGGTAGGCGGTTGCGCACGCGCGACACTTTGTCGCGCACGTCGGCGGCTGCAGAGTCCGGGCTTCGGCTGAGACGGAAACGCACATTGATGAGGCTTCGCTCCGGGCGGCTCTGCGAAGTCATCAGGTCCACCCCTTCGATGCCTGAGATGGAGTCCTCTAGGATCTTGGTGACCTGAGACTCGACCACTTCGGCTGACGCGCCCCGGTACTCGGTGTTGATGCTGACGACAGGTTCGTCGATGCGGGGATACTCGCGTACCGAAAGGCGGCTGTAGGAGATCAGTCCGATCAGGAGGATGACCAGGGACAGGACTGTGGCGAGCACCGGACGACGGATGCAGATCTCTGGAATCGTCATCTCATAACCTCTTGGCGTTGATTGCTGCGAGCCGGCATATCCTGCTTTGGCCGTGCCGGTGGTTCATGAGGGGGGAGTTGCCTGCTTTACGGCTTCCGGCACGGTCTTTCCAGCGGTACCCGCGGGTGCATTTTGAGCTGCCGCCTCGCCCTTGTCGGCAGATTTGCCGGCGTTTTTCCTAGCCGCGGCGCCAGCCACTTTCACCGCAATGCCGTCGCGCAGCCTTGCTTGCCCTGCAGTCACCACCACGTCGCCCTTATTCAGTCCGGTCACGATCTCGACTCGCCCGTCGCGCCGCATGCCGGTCTCCACCTTGGTGCGGACCGCCTTGCCCTCGACGATGCGAAAGATGAAGCTCTCCGTACCCTGCGGTACCACCGTCTCCTCGGCCACCACCAGCACCTCGCGCTTGGACTTGGTGATCAGAGTGACGCGGGCAAACATGCCTGGGCGAAGCAGGGCGTCCTGGTTGCGTACTTGGGCACGCACGACCAGGGCGCGACCGGCGGCGTCGAGAAGCGGGTTGAGCGCAATCACTTTGCCGTCGTATTTCTTGCCCGGTAGCGCATCGAGCGTGACCTGTATGGCCTGGCCAGCCTGTACATCGCGGAGTAATGTTTCCGGGATGCGGAAATCGACCTTGATCGGTTCAATGGTTTCCAGGTTTACCAGGTCTGCACCTTCCTTCACGTAATCGCCGATCGACACCACGCGCAGACCAATGATGCCCGAGAAGGGAGCCTTGATTTCGGTCTTGGCGAGCCTCGCCTCGACCAGGGCGACGGCCGCATCCGCAAGCTCGTAGGCGGATTTAGATTCGTCACGCGCCTGCCCAGAGATGAAATTCCTGTTCGAGAGGTCGATGGCACGGTCGTATTTGGATTTGGCGAGCGAAAGATTGGTGCGCGCCTGCTGCAGTTCCGCTGCATTGACCGCGGCGTCGAGTTGTATCAGGGTCGCGCCTTTGGTGACGCGCTGGCCTTCTTCGAATTTGATTGCCACGATGCGGCCGGCCACTTCCGGGCGCAGGGTCACCGATTCATCCGAGCGTAGGCTGCCAACCGTGGAGACGATTTGCGGCATTTCCGCTGTCGCCACCGCGGCCGTCTCCACCGGCACCAGCCCTGCTGGCGCCTTGCCCGCAGCGCCGCCTTGTCCTTTTTGCGCCCCCCCCGGTGCCGCGCCGGCGACTGCGCTGCCCGCCGCCGGTGGACGCTGGGTTCCGTACCAGTAGCCGCCGACCGCCAGTGCAACCCCGGCCATGATCAGGATGGCTGTTTTCACTCCACGCATCTTGCCTACTCCTGAATTGGGAATCGATGTACCGGCCGGTCTCCGGCGCCGCCCACGCCAATAGCCGCGGCGGATGCAACCCGTGCCATCGGCCTGCCTACGTGCTTTAGTTCCATACCGGCACCTGTTCGCCTCCGAAGAGTTCGGCTACCGTCTCGCGCCTGCGCACCAGCCGCGCTTCGGCCCCGGAGACCATGACCTCGGCCGCCCTCGGCCGGGTGTTGTAGTTCGAGCTCATCGCCATGGCGTAGGCACCGGCGGACATGATCGCAAGAAACTCGCCCTGACGCACCGCCAGCCTGCGATCCTTCGCCAGCCAGTCGGCGCTCTCGCACACCGGACCGACCACGTCGTAGAGCGTTGACGTAGCCAGAGCTTGCAGCTCTTGCAGCGGCTTCACCTCGTGCCAGGCGTCGTACAGGGCTGGGCGGATAAGGTCGTTCATTGCCGCATCCACCACCAAGAAGTTCTTCGCCTCCCCCGGCTTCACGTACTCCACCCGCGTCAGCAGAACTCCGGCATTGCCGACGATGGCGCGACCCGGGTCGAGCAGCAGCGTTTCCCTGCGCCGCCCCAGCGCATCGAGCGCCCCGCGCACGAAGGCGGCGATCGGCGCCGGGGACTCGTCGCGGTAGCGGATGCCCATGCCGCCGCCAAGGTCGATGTGACCGAGGGTGATGCCTCCCCGCTCTAGCCGCTCGACCAGTTCGAGGATGCGCTGCGTGGCAGCGACGAAAGGCGCGCTGTCGATCATGAGCGAGCCGATGTGGAACCCGAGGCCGGTGAGGCGCACGTTGGGCAGTGCGGCCGCCTTGCGCAGCAGCGCCTCCGCGTTTGACCAGGCGACGCCGAACTTGTTGTGCTTCAGGCCAGTGGAGATGTAAGGGTGGGTCTTCGCGTCCACGTCCGGATTGACACGGAATGCGACCGGCGCGCGCTTGCCGAGGGTGCCCGCGATGGCGTTGACCCGCTCCAGTTCCTGTTCCGATTCCAGGTTGATCGAGAGGATGCCGGCCTGCAGGGCGCCGCGAATCTCCGCCTCGGTCGTCCCGACGCCGGAGAACACCCCCGTGGCCGGGTCGCCACCGGCGGCGATCACGCGCGCCAGCTCGCCTCCCGAGACAATGTCAAAGCCCGCTCCCAGCCGGGCCAGCACCGACAGCACGGCGAGGTTGGAGTTGGCCTTGACCGAATAGCACACCAGCGACGCGCGTCCCGCGAGCTCGTCGGTGAACTCCCGGTACGCGCCCTCGATCGCGGCGCGCGAATAGACGTAGCAGGGGGTGCCGAAGCGGCGCGCGATGTCCTCGAGCGGGGCCTCCTCGGCGAACAGCGCGCCTTCGCGATAGGCAAAAGCCACGGAGCGCGGGCTACTTCCTGGACTCGCCCGAGCCCTCGTCCTCTTCAGAGGGCTTGAGATAGGGCACCGGCTTGTAGGCGGCAGGTTTCTCCGGCTTCAGTCCGGGCGGGGGCTTTTCGCGCAGGTAGAGTTCGCCGCGCTGCCCGCAGCCGGCGAGCAGCGCAAGGAGCAGGACGGCAGGAGCGCAACGCGAGAGAAATAGGCAGCGGATCACGGGGCGTTTACGAGATGGTTACCGGGCGACGGCTAGAATAGCTATGTTATCAGCCTATCCCGTGCACAAGTGACCGAGAGCGAATTCGAAACCCTGGCCGATACCGCGCTGCAGACGCTGGAGCGTGCTTTCGAGGCCAGCCTTCCTGACGCCGACCTGCAAGCGAAGGGCCCTGGTCTGCTTGAGATCGAATTCGACAATGGCACGAAGATGGTGATCAACCGGCATGGCCCGGCGCGGGAAATCTGGGTCGCGGCGCGCTCAGGCGGATTCCACTTTCGCCACGATGGCCAGCATTGGCTCGACACCCGGGACGGTGGCGAGCTGTTCGCTGTCGTGTCGCGACTGGCCTCCGCGCAGGGGGGCGAAGCGGTGGTGCTGGCGCCGCGCTAGCTGGTCGGCGCGGGAACCGGCGGCGGTTCTCTTGGTGCCAGCCCTTGGACCGGTGAGGCCGATTCCTTGGGCAGGAACTCGCGGTAGAAGAACTCCTGCCCGCTGGATTTCGCACCGGGTGGCGCGGTCGGATCAGGAGTGAAGGGCACGCTAATCACGCCATCCGGAGCGGGGCGCATTGCCTCGGGCACGCCCTTGAGCGAATGGCCCATGTACTCGATCCAGATTGGCAGGGAAATGCGGCCCCCGGTCTGGTTCTTCCCCAGGGACCGGGGCTGGTCGTAACCGACCCAGGTGACGCCGACCAGGCCGGGCTGGTAGCCGCAGAACCACGCGTCCACGAAGTCGTTGGTGGTCCCGGTCTTGCCGGCGAGATCGAGGCGCCCGAGTTTGGCGGCGCTCGCTGCGGTGCCGTAGCGCATCACGTCCTGCATCATCGAATCCATGATGAAGGCGTTGCGTGCGTCGATCACGCGCAGCGCCTCGTCCCCGGCGCGCACGGGTTGCGCAGCGCCCAGCGGGTTGCCTCGGTCGTCCACGATTCTCTGGATGAAATGCGGCTCCACCAGATACCCGCCGTTCGCGAACACGGCGTAGGCACGCGCCATCTGCAGCGGTGTCACCGCCCCCGCGCCCAGCGCGAGGGTGAGGTATGGGGGATGTTTCTCGACATCGAAGCCGAAGCGCCGCACATAGTCCTGAGCGTATTTGGGCGAGATATCCTGCAGGAGCCGTATCGAAACCATGTTCTTCGACTTCGCCAGTGCGGTGCGCAGTCGCATCGGTCCCTCGAACTTGCCGTCATAGTTCTTCGGCTCCCAGCGCTGGCTGCCGGTCTCCTTCGCCTCGACCACGACCGGTTCGTCCTGAATGATGGTGGCCGGGGTATAGCCTTTCTCGAGCGACGCGGAGTAGATGAATGGCTTGAATGACGATCCCGGCTGGCGCCAGGCTTGGGTGACGTGGTTGAACTTGTTGCGGTGGAAGTCGAATCCACCGACCAGCGCGCGGATCGCGCCGTCCGAGGGGTCGAGCGACACGAATGCGGCTTCGGCCTCCGGCAGTTGCGCCACCTGCCAGATCCCTTTTTCGTCGCGCTGCAGCCGGATGACGGCGCCCCGGCGGATACGCTTCTGCGGCGCCGCCTTCCCGTCCAGAGCACGGGCGGCGAAGCGCAGCCCGTCGCCAGTCACCGCGACGGATTCGCCGCTGCGAAGGACCGCGCGCACTTCCTGTGGGGTCGCCGACAGGACCAGCGCTGCGCGCAGGCCGTCGATATCACTGTGCTCGAGCAGCGCTTCCTCGTAGTCGTCCTCGGTGGCGCCGTCCTTCAGCGCCGCGAAGGCTTCCGGGCCGCGGTATCCCTGGCGGCGGTCATAGTCAAGCACGCCGCGTCGCAGCGCTTCGTGTGCGGCCTGCTGGTCGGCCTTCCGAATCGTGGTGTAGACGCGAAAACCCTTGGTGTAGGCCTCGTTCGGGTATTGGTCGAACACGGCCTGGCGCACCATTTCAGCCAGGAACTCGGCATGCATGCCGCTGAAGTCGTCCCCCGTTCGCCTGACCTGGACCGTCGCTTTGAGTGCCTCGGCGTACTGGGTCTCGCCGATGTGGCCCAGTTGCTTCATGCGGCGCAACACATACTGCTGCCGTTGCCTGGACCGTTGCGGATTCGCAATAGGGTTATAGGCCGAAGGGGCCTTCGGCAGTCCGGCCAGCACCGCCGCCTCCGCCAGGGTGACCTTGTCCAGCGACTTGCCGAAGTAGACCCGGGCGGCCGCGGCGAAGCCGTAGGCGCGTTGTCCCAGGTAGATCTGATTGACGTAGAGTTCGAGGATCTGGTCCTTGTCCAGGCTGTTCTCGATCTTTAAGGCGAGCAGCGCCTCGTAGAGTTTGCGCGTGAGCGTCTTCTCCGACGACAGGAAGAAGTTCCGCGCCACCTGCATGGTGATGGTACTCGCGCCCTGCCGCCGGCCGCCCTGGATAAGGTTGGCGTAGGCGGCGCGCGTCACGCCCAGGTAGTCGATTCCAGTGTGCTGGTAGAAGCGCTCATCCTCCGCGGCGAGGATGGCTTTCTTCAACTGCTCGGGCACCTCGCGGATCGAGACCAGCGAGCGGCGTTCCTCACCGAATTCGCCGATCAGGGCGCCCTCAGCGGTGTAGACCCGCAGCGGGATCTTGGGTTGATAATCGGTCAGGACCTCGAGCGAAGGCAGCTGAGGCCAGGCCAGCACCACGACCAGCCCCGCCATGAACGCGCCGAGGACCACGAGGCCCCCTGCCAGCGCCAGCGGAAACACCAGAAAACGCAGCCATTTCAAGGGGTTTAGGACAACTCTTGGGGGTGGTTGCAACGGGGCAGGAACACGACACATTATAAGACCTCCGCGCGACGAACTGGCGACGCGGGAGAAGCTGCAGTTGGAGGCGCAGAATCAGATCAGCGATCTTGAGCCGGTGCGTACCGAAGCCTTCCAACTCAACTACGCCAAGATGGATACCTTCACCAAACTGCTGACCGACGACAAGCAGCGCATCCTCTCCAAGCGCGGCAGTGCGGTCTGGGATCAACGCACGAATCAGTTGTTCATCCAGGACATTCCCCCCAAGCTGGAGGAGGTCCGTCGCCTGGTCGCCAAGGTCGACATCCCGGTGCGGCAGGTGATGATTGAGGCGCGCATCGTTGAGGCGAGCGACGACTTCAGCAAGAACCTGGGCGCGCGCCTTGGCTATGGCGACAACCAGTTCCTGCGTGCGGGGAAGACGCCCGGCAGCCGCATTCCCCTTACGGGCGATACGCGCATCCTGTTCAGCGGCAACCGGATTGGAGCGGGCCTCCGCACGTTCCAGATCCCCGATTCCGGAACCCGTTACACAACGGATAGCTACAACGTCATGCTGCCCGCCCAAGGGTTGAACTCCTTCAACCCCGGCAGC
Source organism: Burkholderiales bacterium (assembly GCA_005777205.1). Taxonomy (GTDB): domain Bacteria; phylum Pseudomonadota; class Gammaproteobacteria; order Burkholderiales; family SG8-39; genus RBG-16-66-20. The sequence continues at coordinate 14,312 of SXNB01000023.1, forward strand.
TTTGCCATCGCGCTGTTCAGGCCGTCGCTGACCCGGTTCATCAACATGGAGATCTCCGCGCTGGAGGCCGACGGCAAGGACAAGGTCATTGCCAGCCCGCGCGTTCTGACGGCTGACCAGGTCGAGGCGGTAATCGAGCAGGGTACGGAAATCCCGTACCAGTCGGCGACCTCTTCGAGGAATCCAACCGGGATGACGTTACTCGCATCCCGTTCTTCAGCGATCTCTCATGCATCGGCTTCCTCTTTAAGAACACGCAAACCCAGCGCCAGAAGGCTGAACTGCTGGTGTTCATTACGCCGCGCGTGGTCAACGAGCGGATGACGGTTCGCTAGCCCCTTCTCCCCTGATCTCCGGACGGCCGGGACCTCCCGGCCGTTTTCTTTTGGACCGCTGGGCGCGCTGGTTACAATGACGCCGTGAAGCGCAAGCGCAACAACGTCATCCTCGTCGGCATGATGGGCGCCGGCAAGACCACCGTCGGCCGCATCCTGGCGCGCCGGCTGAAGCGCGCATTCCACGATTCCGACCACGAGATCGAGGCGCGCTGCGGCGTGAGCGTGCCGGTGATCTTCGAAATCGAGGGCGAGCCCGGGTTCCGCGCCCGCGAGGCTCAGCTGCTGGAGGCGTTGTGCATGCTGGAGGGAATCGTGCTCGCGACGGGCGGCGGCGCCGTGCTCGACGCCGGGAACCGGCACCGCTTCGCGGAGTCCGGAACCGTGGTCTACCTGCACGGCAGTCCCGCCGACTTGTGGCGGCGCGTGTGCCACGACCGCAACCGCCCGTTGCTGGCGACCGCCGATCCCCGGGCAAGGCTGGAGGAGCTGTACGTCGTTCGTGACCCGCTCTACCGCGAGACCGCGGACGTTGTGCTCGATACCGGGCGGCAGAGCGTGCAGGCGCTGGCGCGCGACCTGCTGGCGCGGCTGGAGGAATCGTGCCGGCTCTCCGCGTAGAACTCGGCGCGCGCGCCTACCCGATCCACATCGGGGCCGGGCTGCTCGACGATGCCACGCTGTATGCGCCGCACATCGGCGGCGGGGCCGTCGCCGTGGTCACCAACGCGGTAGTGGCACCGCTGTACCTGGAGCGGCTGGAGCGCGCGCTGCGCGCCGGGGGGGCGCGCTCCTTGACCAAGGTCATGATCGCCGACGGCGAGCAGGCCAAGGACTGGCGGTCGCTGGAGCAGGTGTTCGACACCCTGCTCGAGGCGCGCTGCGGCCGCGACACGCTGATGGTCGCGCTCGGTGGTGGCGTGGTTGGTGACCTGGCGGGCTTCGCCGCGGCGGTCTATCAGCGCGGCGTGCCGTTCCTGCAGGTGCCGACAACGTTGCTCGCGCAGGTCGACTCATCGGTCGGCGGCAAGACGGCGATCAACCATGCGCGTGGCAAGAATATGGTCGGCACCTTCCACCAACCGCTGGCGGTCGTCGCCGACGTGGCGACGCTGGACACGCTGCCCGAGCGCGAACTGCGCGCTGGCATCGCGGAGGTGATCAAGCACGGTTTCATCCTTGATGCCGCGTTCGTCGCCTGGCTTGAGGCGAACATCGAGAGGCTGCTCGCGCGCGACCGTGACGCGCTCGCGCACGCGGTGCGGCGATCCTGCGAGCTCAAGGCACAGGTGGTCGCAGCCGACGAGCGCGAGACCGGCCTGCGCGCGTTGCTCAATTTCGGCCACACCTTCGGCCACGCCATCGAGGCCGGGCTGGGCTACGGCGAGTGGTTACACGGCGAGGCGGTCGCCGCCGGCATGGTGATGGCCGCGGAACTGTCCGTGCGCACCGGAAGCCTGGCCGCGGCGGACGCCGCGCGCGTCCGTGCGCTGCTCGAGCGCGCGGGCCTGCCGGTGCGGGGACCGGTGCTCGGTGCCGAGCGCTACCTCGAACTCATGCAGGTGGACAAGAAGGCCGCGCGCGGCCGCGTTCGCTTCGTCCTGCTCGAGGCCATCGGCCGTGCCAGCCTCCGCGACGGCGTTGATGAAAGCCTGGTTCGCGAGGCCCTGGCTGCCGCGACGCAGTAGTCCTTCCAGCTCGCCGCAAATCCGCCAACCCCTTGAAACGACAAGGGTGTGCAGGTATATTCCGCAGGTCGCCTTGCGTTTTTGTGCAGAGCGGCGAAATTGGTGCAGGAAATCATAAATCGTCTCTAAATCAGGGTCTTAGACTTGAGCCATCCGTCCTTGCCGAGTCCCCAGGGGTTGTACGACCCGCGCAATGAGCATGACGCCTGCGGCGTCGGCTTCGTCGCGCACATCAAGGGCCACAAGACGCATTCCATCGTCGAACAGGGCCTCACGGTGCTGCGCAACCTCACGCATCGCGGCGCAGTGGGCTGGGACCCGAAGCTCTCGGATGGCGCCGGCATCCTGATCCAGCTCCCGGACCGCTTCCTCCGCGAGGAGATGGCCAAGCAGGGCGTGGCGCTGCCGCCCGCTGGGCAGTACGGCGTCGGCATGGTGTTCCTGCCGCGCGAGCCGGCGAGCCGCCTCGCCTGCGAGTACGAGATCGAGCGCGCCATCAAGGACGAAGGCCAGGTCCTGATCGGCTGGCGCGACGTGCCGGTGGACAACAGCGATCTCGCCGAGCCGGCGAAGAACCTCGAGCCGGTTATCCGGCAGGTGTTCGTCGGCCGCGGCAAGGGTGTCACGGTCACCGATGCGCTGGAGCGAAAGCTCTACATCATCAGGAAGAGCGCCGGGCACGCCATCCAGGCGCTGCAGCTCGCGCACGGCAAGGAGTTCTACGTGCCGTCGATGTCGGCGCGCACGCTCGCCTACAAGGGCATGCTGCTCGCGCACCAGGTGGGCGAGTACTACCTGGACCTCAAGGACGCGCGCGTCGAGTCCGCGCTCGCCCTGATCCACCAGCGTTTCTCGACCAATACCTTCCC
>SXNB01000167.1 GCA_005777205.1 Burkholderiales bacterium
ATGGTGGTCGGCAGCCTTCGAGAGGCCGTAGGCGCCGATCACGGTGTTGGCGATGATGCCGCCGATGGAGCCGACGCTGATGAACGAACCGCCTCCGCGCTCAGCCATCGCGGGAATGGTCATGCTCGCCAGCCACAGCACGCTCTTCACGTTGTTGAGGAACACCTTGTCGAAGGCCTCGTCCGGGATTTGCGCGAGCGGCCCGTAGTAGGGATTCACTGCGGCGTTGGCGATCGCGATGTCCACCCGGCCCCAGGCCCTCTCGGTGAACTGCACCAGCGCCTCGAGTTCCTCCTTGCGCGAGACGTTGCAGGGCTTCGCCAGCACCGTCAGGCCCTGGCCCTCAAGTTCCCGGCGGACCGCCTCGCAGGCCTCCGCCTGGCGGCTGGAGACCACCACCTTGGCGCCGGCACGGGCAAGCTCCTCGGCGATCGACTTTCCGATACCCCGGGTGGAGCCGGTCACCAGGGCGACCTTGCCTTCCAGGTTAAACAATGATTTGCTCATCGTTGTTCCATTATGTGATATTGAATATCACTAAGTTGACAGCCATCTGGCCTGGGCCGAATATCCGAATGCGAAACAATATTCACGTCCGCAGCGCGAACAACACGAGGAGCCAGTCCATGGGTGCTTCAGAGCCCGTCCCTTCGCTTACCCCGAAGCCTACCTTCAGCTACGAGCACGAGGGGGACCGCCAGTTCGCCACCACCCTTGCACGTGGCCTGGAAGTGCTGCGCTGCTTCACTCCGGTCGAGCCGATGCTCGGCAACAAGGAGATTTCGGTGCGCACCGGCCTGCCCAAGCCGACGGTGTCGCGCCTGACCTACACGCTGACCAAGCTGGGCTACCTGCGCCACAACATGCGCATGGGCAAGTACCAGCTGGGGTCTGCGGTGCTCTCCATTGGCTACCCGCTCCTCGCTTCGATGAGCATACGCCAGATCGCGCGACCGTTTATGAAGGAGCTCGCCGACTATGCCAACGGCTCGGTGAGCATGGGCGTGCGTGACCGGCTGAACATGGTCTACGTCGAATCCTGCCGCAACGGCAACGTCAACACCCTGCCAGACATCGGCACCGCGGTGCCGATTGCCCAGTCGGTGATCGGGCGCGCCTTCCTGTTCGCCTGCACCCCGGCCGAACGCGAGGCGACGCTGAATCAAATGAAGGTGAAAGAGCCCGAGATCCTGCGCAAGCACCAGGCCTCGATCGTCAAGAGCCTGGAGGACATCCGCACGCACGGCTTTTGCGTTTCCAGCGGCGACCTGCGACGCGAGGTCCACGCCTGCGGAACGCCGATGCGGCGCAACGTGGACGGCGAGATCGTGTCCTTCAACTGCGGCATTCCCGCCTTCATGCTGAAGAAGGGCCAGCTGGAGGAGGACATCGGTCCGCGCCTAGTGGCGATGGTGCGTAACATCGAAGCCGCCGTCGGCATCCACTGAGCGTGACCGAGCCAGGCGTGATCGAGCGCCGCGTTGGGCGCGTGCTCGAGTTGACGATGGACAACACCGCGCAGCGCAATGCGTTGACGCCGGAGATCTCCCGCGGCCTGACGAAAGCGCTGCGCCTCGCGGCGGACGATGCGTCGGTCGGCGCCATCGTGCTGCGCGGCGAAGGCGAGCACTTCTGTGCCGGGGGCAATCTGAAATCCCTCGCGGAGATGCGCGCTACCCAGCCCAGGCAGGCCATCGTCGAGCGCATCAGCGCGGTGAACGAACTGGCACGCGCGCTGCGCGGCACGCCGAAGACGATTATCGCGGCCGTGGAGGGCCACGCGGCCGGCGCCGGGTTCTCGGTCGCGCTCGGATGCGACCTGCTGGTGGCGGCCGAGGACGCGGTGTTCACGCTCTCGTACGTCCGCATCGGCGTCAATCCGGACGGTGGCGGCTCCTGGTTCATCGCGCGCACCCTGCCGCCGCAGCTTGCGAGCGAACTCGCCTTAACCGCGGAGCCGGCCGGCGCGGCGCGCCTCGCCCAAATGGGCGTCGTCAATCGCGTGGCGCCGAAAGGCAAAGCGCGCGAGGCCGCGCTGGAGTGGGCGGCGCGAATCGCCGAGGGCGCAACCGGCGCGATTGGCCGCACCAAGCGACTGCTGGACGAGGCGGCGCAGCAGCCCCTGTCGCAGCACCTGGAGCGCGAGCGGGAAGGCTTCGCCGAGGGTTTCTTCGGCCCCGAGGGCGGCGAAGGCGTCGCGGCCTTCCTGGAAAAGCGCAAGGCAAAGTTCCACGGATGATCCGAGACGCCGCGCGCCTGGAGCGGCTGCTCGCGGATACGCGCCGCTTTGTGCGCGAGCGCGCGATCCCCAATGAGGACCGCGTCGAGCAGGAGGACCGCATCCCGGTGGAGCTGGTCGACGACATGCGGCGTCTGGGCACCTACAGCTGGAGCATCCCGGAGCAGTACGGCGGCGCCGGCCTGACCACCGAGGAACTCGCGCTCGCGTTCATGGAGCTGTCGCAGGCTTCGGTCGCGTTCCGCGCCCATGGCGCCACCAACGCCGGCATCGGCTCGGAGGCCATCATCCAGGACGGCACCGAGGAGCAGAAGCGACGCTGGCTGCCGCGCCTCGCCTCGGGCGAGATTCTCGGCTGCCTCGCACTCACCGAGCCCGAAGCTGGTTCGGACGCCACCTCACTTCAGGCCACCGCAGTTCGCGACAAAGACCACTACATCCTCAACGGCACCAAGCGCTACATTACGCTGGCGCCGGTGGCGGACCTGTTCCAGGTGTTCGCGCGCAGCGATCCGGCCAACAAGGGCGCCGGCGGGGTAAGCGCGTTCTTGGTCGAACGCGGTACGCCCGGACTGTCCACCGGCGGCTCGACACCGAAGATGGGCCAGGAGGGCGCGCCGATCGGCGAAGTCCACCTGAACGACTGCCGCGTGCCCGCCGCCGCGATCATCGGCGGCGAACCGGGGCGCGGTTTCAAGACCGTGATGAAGGTGCTCAACAAGCAACGCATCAACCTGGCCGCGCTGTGCACCGGCCCCGCGATCCGGATGCTGGACGAGGCAGTCGCCTATGCCCGCGAGCGCAGGCAGTTCGGCAAGGCCATCGGCGAGTTCCAGCTGGTGCAGGCGATGCTTGCGGAGTCGAGGATCGAGATCGCTGCGGCGCAGGCCCTGATCCTGGAAACCGCACGCAAGCGAGACCGCAGCGAGGACGTTACAACGGACGTCTCGATGTGCAAGTACTACGCCACCGAGATGTGCGGCCGCGTGGCCGACCGCGTGGTGCAGGTGTTCGGCGGCCAGGGCTACGTCAAGGGCCGCGGCATCGAGCGCTTCTACCGGGACGTGCGCGCCTTCCGCATCTACGAAGGCACCAGCCAGATCCATCTCCTCAATATAGCGAAACATCTGCTACGCTAGCTTTACCCTTGGAGGAGGGGGTAGAGATGATCAGACTAACCGTGGCGTTTTGCGCGCTGGCGTTCACCTGCGCGGCTCAGTCCCAGCAGTTCCCGATTCCGGGCAAGCCGATTCGAATCATTGTGCCGTTCCCCCCTGGCGGCCAGACCGACATCCAGGCGCGGGCGATCGCGCATAAAGTAAACGAGACCCCCGGCATGCAGGTGATCGTGGAGAACAAGCCCGGTGCCTCGACGGTCATCGGCGCCCGAGAGGTGCAGAAGGCGGCGCCCGACGGACACACGCTGTTCTACACCATCGCCACCCACGTGCAGATCCCCCACCTGTTCCGCCCCGCGCCCTGGGACGCGTTCAAGGACTTCACGCCGATCACGGCCGGCGCCAAGTCCGCTACCGTGCTCACGGCGCACGTCTCGGCGCCGTTCAACGACGTCAAGGGACTGGTGGCCTACGCCAAGGCGAACCCGGGCAAGCTGAATTTCGCCTCGTTCAGCCCGGGCTCCACCTCGCACCTGAACGGCGAGCGCCTCAAGCGCCAGGCCGGGATCGACATCGTTCACGTGCCCTACAAGGGCAGCGGCGATGCCATGAAGGACCACCTGTCGGGTGTCGTGCAGCTGTTCTTCGACGGCCCGACCACCGCCCTCTCCAACACGAGGTCCGGGCGCGTAAAGATGCTGGCCCACGCTGCCGAGACGCGGATGACCTCGGTCCCCGACTTGCCGACCATGCGCGAGGCCGGCTATGACGTCGGCTACTGGGGCTTCCTGTGGTTCTGGGGGCCGGCCGGCATGTCCGCGCAGACCGTCGATGCGGTCTACCAGCACCTGGCGAAGGCCATCAAGAACCCGGACATGGTGAAGCTGTTCGCCGATGGCGGCTCGGAGGCCTCCGGCATGCCGCCCGCCGAGATGGCGAAGGCCGCCCGCGAGCTGTCGGAGCGCTGGGGCGAGGTGATCCGCGAGGTCGGGATCAAGATCGACCAGTAGCGGGAACGCAGGCAGACTACGGCCATGGCCGCCGGAAGCCTGCTTGGGCTGCTCGATGACATCGCCACCATCCTCGACGATGTGGCGATTCTCACCAAGGTCGCAGCGAAGAAGACCGCGGGGGTGCTGGGCGACGAC
>SXNB01000168.1 GCA_005777205.1 Burkholderiales bacterium
CGGTAGCCCTCGGGGCGCGGCATGCCGAAATTGCGCAGAATCTTTTCCTTGGTGTCGCGCCCCTTCTGGTGGCCGATGACCACGCAGGCCTCGCCCTCGAAGCGCGCCAGTCCGGCAACGATGGAGGCGTCGTCGCCAAACATCCGGTCGCCGTGCATCTCCTCGAAGTGGGTGAACAGCAGGCCGATGTAGTCGAGGGTGTAGGGGCGTTGCGGATGGCGCGCCACCTGCGCCACCTGCCAGGGCGACAGCTTGGCGTAGATCTCCTTGGTGAGCGCTTGGCTTTTCTTGGTCAGACGCTGCATCTCTTCGGAGATGTCCACCGCGGAATCGTCCCGGACGTAGCGAAGCTCGTCGATGCGCGTCTCCAGCTCCGCCACCGGCTGCTCGAATTCGAGGAAGGTCGTCTTCATCGGGGCCCCATTCTAAGCCCGGCAAAGCCGGGTCAATACTCCACCGGCAACGGGTCCAGGGACCGCCACAGGTACCAGGTCGCCACCGAGCGCCAGGGAGACCAGCCCTCGCCCAGCTTGCGCATACGCGACACGGGCACCTTGCGCCCCTTGAAGTAGTGCAGCCGGACCGCTTTCTGCAGCCCCAGGTCGTCCAGCGGATACACGTCCGGGCGCAGCAGGTTGAACATCAGGAACATTTCCGCGGTCCAGCGACCGACGCCGCGCACCTGAACCAGTTCCGCGATCACCGTCTCGTCCGGCATCTCCGGCCAGCGCGCGACCTGGACGGTGCCCTCCGCAAAATGGCTGGCGAGGTCGGCGATGTACTCGGTCTTGCGGTCCGATAAGCCACAGGCGCGCAGCTTCGGGCGCGGCTGGGCGAGCACCTGGCGCGGCGTTATCTCCGGCACCAGCTCGATGACGCGGTTCCAGACGCTCTGCGCCGCCTTGACCGAGATCTGCTGGCCGACGATGGCCCGCGCCAGCGTGGCGAAAGGCTCGCCCCGCTTCTGCAGTGCGATACCGGGATAGGCGCGCATGATGCCTCCCAGCACCGGGTCGCGCCGCGCGAGGGAACGCTTGGCGCTGCTCCAGAACTCGGGCTTCACGAACGGACCGCCAGCGGCAGGTTGGTGAGCAGGTTCTGCGGCTTGACCCGGACCACGTCGCCCTCGGTCGAGGACAGGGCTAGGTACACCGGGCGCCCCGCGATGTCCCCGCGCATCGCGGCGGCGTCTTCGAAGTCCATGCGGAACAGCGCAAGGATGCGCCGCATCCGTCCCTGCTCCACTTCGGTTCCGTTCCAGAGGTCGTTCAGGATCGTCGTGGACTCCACGTCCAGGCCGATGTGCCAGGCCCAGCGGGCCTCCTCTATTTTGCGCAGCGGCTTGACACTCACCACCGTGCCGGTGAAATGCGCCACCCAGGCTTCGATCACCCGGCACAGCGCGTCCAGCGCTGGGCGGCCGTAGGTGACGCTGATGACCGTGTCATGGCGTGAGTGGCGATCCCAGTAGAGCGCGGCATTGTTGCGCTCCAGCACGTCCAGGTTCACCGTGCCGAGCGCGCCCTGGGCCTCCACGATCAGGCGCCCCAGGCTGCCGAACTGGTTGCCCGAGGCGTGCATCTCGACCGTCTCCAGGTCGGCGAGCAACACGTGGCCGTCCTTCAGGCTCGCCTTTTGCTCGCGGAAGAAGAGTTCCGCGGCGCGCGCCTGCAACGGGTCGTCGCAGCCCTCCAGGATGCTGCGCAGGATGACGTGCGCCAGCTGCTCGACGAACAGCGGCGGCACGTCCACGCCCTGCCCGCCGAACAGCCCGGCGTAGCAGGCCTCGACCGTGCCGGCCGCCAGCAGGCGGTCGCGAAAACGTATCAGGATCCGATAATTCTGGCGCGCGTCGGCATCCGCGACCGCCTCCAGCTCGGTCGGCGCCACCGTCCGGCGCGGCTCGTGCATCAGGGCCTCGTGCAGCGCGTACTCAGCGTCGCAGGACTCTTCCACCGGATGGATCTCCGGCCGCAGGTAGTAGGCGCGCAGGAAGTTGTCGGTGACCCGCAGCCGGCCGGCCGGATCTTTCTCCAGCAGGTGGTAGCCGCTGCTGCGCCAGAAATCCGGCATGGCGATGGCGGGCGCGATGGCAGGCCGGGCCGCAGCCCTAGGCCGGCACCAGCATCAGGCGAGAATGCTCCGCCACGTGCTGGCGCAGAAACCCCATCTGGTCCGAAAGAATGCGGCGGTTGGTGAGGATCAGGTACTCCGCCTTGTTCGGCACGTAGGGGGCGTACAGCAATTCCATGTCCGCCTCTTCCGGCAGCCGGTTGCGCTTGTGGCCGTTACAGTGCCGGCAGGCGGCGACCACGTTCATCCAGGTGTCGCGGCCGCCTCTGGAAAGCGGCCGGATGTGGTCGCGCGTGAGCCGGAAATAGTTGAACTCGCCGCCACAGTACGCGCACATGTGCCGATCGCGGCGGAACAGCTCGCGGTTATTCAGCGGCGGCACCTGGTTGAAGCCCTTGGCGGCCAGCGCCTTGCCGCGAATCGCGATGATGGAGTGCGCGGTGATGCTGGAGCGCAGGCCCGTCGCCCGCGACAGGCCGCCGTAGAAGGTGAACGTACGATCGCCGAGGGTCCAGGCGACCAGGTTCTTGGCGTAATAGAAGCAGCCCTGCTGCCAGCTGACCCAGCGGTGCGGGATGCCGTGGCTATCAAGCGTCAGGATGAGCGGACCGTCCATAGAGACGGATTCTGCCTACTCGCCTAGTGCTTTGCAATAACCGGAAAAACAAGGGGCTGCGAGGCAAACCTCACGGCCAGTGGAAACTAGCGCTCGCCCACCCGGTCCTTGAAGCCCTGGCCAGCGCAGAACGCCGGCACGGTCTTGGCGTTGATCTTGATCTCCTTGCCGTTGGCAGGACTGCGTCCGGCGCGCGCCTTTCGCTTACGCGGCATGAAGGTGCCGAAGCCGACCACGGTGACCCGCTTGCCGCGCGCGACGTTGGCGACGATGGCGTCGAACACTGCGTTGACCGCCTCGCCCGCTGCAAGCTTGGAGAGGTTGCCTGCGCGAGCCGCGGCGACTACGAGATCCGACTTGGTGACGACCGATGCCATGCGTTCTCCCTTTGAACATCCCAGCCAGACTTCCCGGCCGGGCATTTCCCGCCAACGCGCATCGCAACTAAAGTGAAATCTTAGCGAGTTCGATTTCCAAAAACAATCGCCGCCGCGAATTTTTTTCGCACAGCGCGATTTCTGGCTGCACGCAATCGGCGCGAGCGCGAAAAGTTCCTTTGCACGCGCATCGTTGCGCAGCATTCCGCATTCAATGCGCGAAATCTAACCGATGGCGAGCCTCCGGAGGCCCTGCTAAACTACGGCCTCCTTAAGGAGGAGTCCCCCAGATGAAGCTTCACCGTACCGTCCTCGCCGCGCTCGTCGGTTCGGCCTTCTCGATGCCCGCTTTCGCGCAAGCTCCGCTCACCTTCTCGTCCTGGGTGCCGCCCACCCACCACCTGACCCTCTGGCAGCAGAAGTGGGCCGCCGACGTGGAGAAGGCGACCGACGGGCGCGTCAAGTTCCAGTCCCTGCCCAAGCACCCCTCGGCCCCTCCCGGGACCTTTGATGCGGTGCGGGACGGCCTGATGGACATGTCCTACGTCACCGCCAGCTACACCCCGGCCCGCCACATCCTGCCGCTGATGGCCGAACTGCCCGGCGCAGGCGGCACCGCCGAGATGAACTCGGTCGCCTTCTCGCGCATGCACTGGAAGCACTTCCACAAGGTGGGCGAATACAACGGCGTCAAGTTGCTGGCGGTGTTCACCCACGGCCCGGGCCAGATGTTCACCAAGAAGCCCCTCAAGTCCATTGCCGAGTTCAAGAACCAGAAGATCCGCACCGGCGGCGGCATCGCCGAGAAGGTCGCCAACGCCCTGGGGGCCTCGGCCTTCGTCAAGCCGGCTCCGGAGTCCTTTGAGCTTCTCAACTCGGGCGTCGCAGACGGCGTGTTCTTCCCCTTCGAGTCCATCGTCTCGTTCAAGCTGGACAAGGTGATCGGCCAGGCCACGGTGTTCCCCGGCGGCCTGTACAGCTCCTCGTTCGGCTTCTTCATGAACCAGGCGAAATGGGACAAGCTGCCCAAGCAGGACCAGGACATCATTGAAAAGATGGCCGGCGAAGCCGCCGCGCGCAGCAACGGCAAGTCCTGGGACACGGCCGACCAGGTGGGCCTGGCCGCCCTCAAGGCCGCCGGCGCGAACATCGTTACCGCCGACGCCGCGATGATGGCCGAGGCGCAGAAGCGCAACGGCCCGATCATCGAGGATTGGATTAAGCAGGCGAGCGCCAAGCTGCCCAACGCCAAGGCGGTGCTGGAAGAGTTCCGCGCCGAGCTGAAGAAGGTCGAGGCCGGGAAGTAGTCTCCCGGACACGGGAAAAGGGCGCGGAGCGATCCGCGCCCTTTTTTCTACCGCCGCCGCCCGCATGAGCACGACGCAAGCCTGGGAACGCCGCTTCGACGCGGTGCTGGGCGTCGCCTCGTCCGTTCTGCTGTTCGGCATGATGCTGCTCACGTTCGTGGACGTGGTGGCGCGCTACCTGCTCAA
>SXNB01000169.1 GCA_005777205.1 Burkholderiales bacterium
CGACGATCGCGCTCGCCGACATCGCCTCGGTCGAGCTCGGTCAGCCGGCGAGCGTGCTGCCCGACGGCACCGACCAGGCGCTCGACGGTGAGGTCGTCGCGATCTCGCCGGTGCCCGACTGCGACACCACCACCACCAGCGTGTTCGGATTCGGGATGCTGTCCCGATAGCGGTACTCGCTCGCGATCTCAACCTGGGTCGGCAGCCGGGCAAAGGACTCGAACCACTCCTTCGCCGTCAACCCCGAGTAGTAGCTGGTGCCGCAGGCGAGGATCAGGACTGAATCCACCTTGCGCAGGATGGCGCCCTTCGGGTCGTTGAACAGCGAAGGTGCGATGCCCTCGACCCCTTCCAGCGTATCGGCCACCGCGCGCGGCTGCTCGAAAATTTCCTTTTGCATGAAGTGCCGGTAGGGGCCGAGATCGGCGGCCGCTTCGGCTACTTTCACGGTCTTCACGGCGCGCTGGACCTCGCGGCCAGCCGCGTCGCGCACGCGGAATCCGTCCAGCGCGATCTCGGCGACGTCGCCCTCGTCGAGGTAGGCGATGCGGTCGGTGGTGCCAGCAAGCGCGAGCGCATCCGAGGCGAGGAACATTTCGCCCTTGCCGACGCCCACCACCAGCGGACTGCCGGCGCGAGCCCCGACCACATGGTGCGGCTCGCCCTTGGCCACCACGGCAATGGCGTAGGCACCGGAGAGCCGCTTCACGGCGCGGCCCACCGCATCGAACAGGCTGCCCTTGTAGAGGCTATGGACCAGGTGGGCGATGACCTCGGTGTCGGTCTGGGTCTCGAAGGCATAGCCCCTCGCCTTCAGCTCTGCACGCAGGTCCCCGTGGTTCTCGATGATGCCGTTGTGCACCAGGGCGATCTCGCCCCTGGAGAAGATCGGGTGCGCGTTGTGGGTCACCGGGGCGCCGTGCGTCGCCCAGCGCGTGTGCGCAATGCCGGTCTCGGCCGCCAGCTTCTGCTTCGCCACGCGCGCGCCGAGGGCGGCGACGCGCTCCACGCTGCGCACCCGCGCGAGGCCGCCCGCGCCCAGCATGGCAACGCCGCAGGAGTCGTAACCCCGGTACTCCAGGCGCCGCAGACCTTCCACCAGCAACGGCACGATGTCGCGCCGCGCGGCCGCGCCGACGATCCCGCACATGGCTAGGCCTTCCTCTTCGGTTTCCACCCCGGCAGCGAAACCTGCTTGGCGCGCGCCACGGTCAGCTGCCCTGCGGGGGTGTCCTTGCTGATGGTCGACCCGGCGCCGATGTAGGAACCCTTGGCGATGTGCACCGGCGCCACTAGGGTGGCATCCGAGCCGATGAAGCAGTCATCCTCGATCACGGTGCGGTGCTTGGCCGCGCCGTCGTAGTTGCAGGTGATGGTGCCCGCGCCGACGTTGACCCGCGCGCCGACCTCCGCGTCGCCGATGTAGGAAAGGTGGTTCGCCTTGGAGCCGGCGCCGATGCGGCTTGCCTTCACCTCAACGAAGTTGCCGATGTGCACCTCCTGGGCCAGTTTCGCCCCAGGGCGAAGCCGGGCGTAGGGCCCGATGCGGCAGCGCGCACCGACCTCGGCGTCCTCCAGGAGCGAGAAGGCATGGATCTCGGTGCCTGCCGCTACGCTGACGTTGCGCAGGACGCAATTGGGCCCGACCTTCACGCCGTCGCCCAGCAAGACCTTGCCTTCGAACACGCAGTTCACGTCGATGAAGACATCCGCGCCGCAATCCAGTTCGCCGCGCACGTCCACCCGCCACAGGTCCGCCAGCGCGACCCCGGCCTCGAGCAGGCGCCTGGACTGCGCGTTCTGGAACGCGCGCTCCAGGATCGCCAGCTCGTAGCGGGAGTTGACACCCGCGACCTCCCAGGTTTCCGTGGCCTTGACCGCGCGCACCGGCGCCCCGGACCCAGCGGCGATGCCGATGACATCGGTGAGGTAGTACTCCTTCTGCGCATTGCGGTTGGCGATCTTCGCCAGCCAGCCGGCAAGGCGCGAGGCGTGTCCGGCGAGGAAGCCGGCGTACCACTCGCGGATGGCGAGCTCCTTCGGCTTCGCGTCCTTGTGCTCGACGATGCGCTGCACTCGGCCCTGCGCGTCGCGCACCACGCGGCCGTAGCCGGTGGGATCGGACAGGTCGCTGGTGGCGATGGCGAGGCCCTTGCCAGCGGCCTTGATCAGCTTGCGCAGCGTGACCACGCTCACCAGGGGCACGTCGCCGTTGAGCACCAGCACCGTGGCCGCGCGCGACACCCTGGGCAGCGCCTGCTGCAGCGCATGGCCGGTTCCCAGCTGGCGTGCCTGCTCCACCCACTCGATGCGCTCGCCCGCGAATGCCGCCTTCACCGATTCACCACCGTGGCCATGCACGACGTGGATCTTCGAGGGCTTGAGCGTGCGCGCGGCAGCGATGACGTGCGCCAGCAGCGAGCGTCCCGCCAGGCGGTGCAGCACCTTGGGCAGGTCGGCGCGCATGCGCTTGCCCTGCCCGGCGGCGAGGATCACGACTTCTAACGCCATGGGGCGCCGATTGTAACTGTGAATCTGCGCGCTAAGCGCGCAGCGCGAGCGCGTTGTAGGGCGGGACCGGACGATGTATCCAATTCAGGGTCAGAACCCCAATTTGCTCTACATCGATACGCTCCTCGCATCGGTAAGGCGAAAAGCGCGTTGGCTGCTTCTGGCGAGCACAACGCAGGATTCTAGCGCGGCAGTTCCGAGACCCCCATCAGGAACTCGTCCACCGCGCGCGCGCACTGGCGCCCCTCGCGGATGGCCCAGACCACCAGC
>SXNB01000024.1 GCA_005777205.1 Burkholderiales bacterium
GCATGAAGGCCATGCTGTTGGGCAAGTTTCCCGAGCGCGCGTACTCCACGATGTATGCCCTGAAGGACGTGCGCTACGCACTTGAACTGGCGCGCGATGCGGGTGTCGAGCTCTCGGGCGCCGCGAACTCGCGTACGCTGCTCAAGCGCGCCGCCGAGGCCGGATTCAGTGACGAGTACTTTCCGGTCCTTGCCAAGGTGATCGCCAAGACAGGCCCCAAGAAAGGCCAATAGGATTCATTGGCGTGGATGTTGGCGCTACCCCAGGTTTTGATGTCCGCGATGGCTGGCCATGATCGACAAGTTGCCTGAACTGGTGAACGCCGACCCCGCCATCGTGCGCTGGGGTCGGCATATGAACGCGACCTTCCTCGTCGAGGTGGGCGAGGCGCAGTACCTGCTCACGGTGCGGGCCGGGCGCATCGAGTCCGTGGAAAAAGGACCGCTGGTGATGCGCGCCTGGACCTTCGCCATCCGCGCCAGTAAGGAGTCCTGGGACCGCTTCTGGTGCCGGGTGCCCGAGCCCGGTTGGAGCGACCTTTTCGCGCTGCTGCGTCGCGGAGACGTGCGTTTCGAGGGCGATCAGCGGGTGCTGATGGCCTACTTGCTGTACCTCAAGCTCGTGCTGGCCGCGCCGAGGAAACTCGCTGCATGACTGCGCGCATCGAGCCCGTCGTCGGCCGATATGCCCACCTCGAGTTGGAAGGCAAGGCGCATCGCGTCTACTTCGAGGAAGCCGGTCAGGGCATACCGCTCCTGTGCCTGCACACGGCGGGGTCGGATGGCCGGCAGTTCCGCGCCGTGCTGAATGATCCGGCGATCACGCAGCACTATCGCGTGGTGGCCTTCGACATGCCCTGGCATGGCAAGTCCTCGCCGCCCGCAGGCTGGGAGAAGGGCGACTACGAACTCACCACCACGCGCTATACCGACATGATCATGACGGTGGCGCGGGAACTGGGCCTGGACCGTCCCGTCGTGATGGGCTGCTCCAGTGGCGGGCGCATCGTGCTCGACCTCGCGTTCAAGCATGCGCGCGCGCTGCGCGCCCTGGTCGGACTGCAGTCCTCGGCCTTCGGCACGCGCTACTACGACCCGTACTGGCTGAACCACGCCGAGGTGCACGGCGGCCAGGCCTGCGGTGCGGTGGCCTACGGGCTGATGTCGCCGCTCAGCCCCGAGGCTGAGCGCTGGGAGACGGTGTGGCACTACATGCCGGGCGGGCCGGGCGTGTTCTCCGGCGACCTGTATTTCTACCAGGTGGAGGGCGACATCCGCTCGCGCCTGGGCGAGATCGACACCTCGGTGTGCCCGTTGTACCTGCTCACCGGCGAATACGACTACTCCGCCTCGCCCGCGGACACGCAGGCGGCCGCGGCGAAGATCATGGGCGCGAAGGTCACCATCATGAAGGGCCTCGGGCACTTCCCCATGAGCGAGAACCCGGACGCGTTCCTCGGCCACCTCCGGCCGGTGCTCGAGGAGATCCGCTCCACGACGTTATGACGCGTTGGAAGGCGTCAGGGCTGCACCTATTGATCAGCGCCGTCGTCGCCGTCGCGGCGATCGCCGTCATGCTTGCTGGTCTGGTACCCGTGGCTGCTGTTCGAGGCCGCCGGGGGCAACGAACGGGTGATGATCCTGATCGCGGTCGATGTCGTCGCCGAGTGCCTGGCGACGTCCGGACGCAAGGCGGAGGACTACCGCTATCTGCTGTTGCGCGCGCGGCGGGCGTGGGTGGCGGTGCTGGTGGATCCGAAGACGGCGCAGCCGGTGAAGATGCTCATCACCGAGAAGATTTAGGTCGCTCCGGGGCGGCGCTTCTCCAGCGCCAGCGCGAGGCTCTCGTTGGCCACCAGCGCGGCGAGCACGATGATGCCGCCGGCGAGCGCCGTCGGGCCAGGGTGCTCGCCATAGGCGAGCCACACCCACAGCGGCCCCAGCACCACTTCCAGCAGCGATAGCAGGCCAATCTCCGCCGCCGACAGGCGCAGGAGCACGATGCGCACCAGCAGGACGCAGGGCAGCGCGAGCTGGAACACCGCCAGCGTGCCGAACAGCATCAAGTCGCGGCTGGTGGCGGTAAAGGGCGCCGCCAGCGGTAGCGCGAGCAGCATCGAGATCACGCCGCCCACCAGCAGCGCTGGTACCAGGTCGACGCGGCCGCGGCCCCACTTCACCGCGATGGTGTTAACCGCGGCGGCCACCGGGACCACCAGCGCGATCAGGCTCCCGGAGAGGTTCCCGGAGCCGAAGGCGGCGTGGAACATGACGCCCACGCCGGCCGCGGCGGCGGCCATCGCGATCCAGGTGCGCAGCGCGACGCGCTCGCGCAGGAACATCCAGCCCGCGATCGCGGCGCAGAACGGCAGCACGCCCATCAGGATGAGGGCGTTGGCCACCGTGGTGCGGCTCAACGCCAGCATGAAGCAGGTGAACATCGCCGCCCAGGCGAGGCTAGAGACTGCGCCCGGCCATCCCATCCCCAGCACCCGCTCCAGCGTTTGGGCGCGGTGCTGCGCCACCAGGACCGCGCCCACTACCAGGCACAGGAAGAGGGACCGCCAGAAATTCGTCTCCCAGCCGTTGGTGACCGTGGTGGCGCGCGTCAGCAGCCCCGCCGTGCTCCAGAGAAAGGTGCACAGGACCATCACGGCGATACCGTACTTGTGACGCGCGGCGTCCAGGGGGGGCGGTCTAGCGGGAGATCTGCATGATTGCCGGGGCGAAGTTTAAGCGATTCAGCTCCGCCATCCGGCCGCCCTGCAGCCGCCCCTCTACGATCTCGTAGCCCATCAGCGCGAAGATGCGCTTGCCCAGGAACAGGGGCCGCGAGTTGCCGTACCAGTCCACGCACGAGGCGCGGCAGCCGTCAGCGGTCCCCGCCGGCTGGGAATCGAGCGTCCCCAACTCGCTGAAGGACAGCAACTCGCTCTTCAGGTACACGGCAGCGAGGCGGATTCTCAGCGCAGTTGCCGCCCGGCGCTCTGGTTTCCCCCGATGATGGGCAGGCCAACCAGCCACTCGTGGCCCTGATTGGGCGAGGCTGCCCGGGGCGCGCGCCTCGTCGCGGCGCTTGCGCTCGGCTTCCAACTTGATCCGGTGCGCCTCGGGCCAGCGCGCTGGCCCGAGGCGGGCAGGGCGAAGGCGACGGCAAGCGCCGCCGCGGCGAGCGAAATGCAATGCAAGGACATGGACTTGCCTCCGTTCCGTGATGGGCCCGGAAGAGGCCCCTTCAGCATGGAACGGGCGGCAGGCCCGGACGGGTTAAGCCATCGCGTCCTTGAGCCGGCCCTCGGCCACTTTCACCGACACCCCGGCGCGCTCCTCCTGCAGCGTCATGGCGACGCGGCAGTCGCGGTCCTGCCAGCCGCGTCCCATCGCCTCGGTAAGTTCGGCCAGGGCGTGCTCGGCGGCCTTCATCGGCACGCCGACCGACTTCGCCAGCTGCACCGCGAGTCCGACGTCCTTGTGCGCCAGCTTGAGGGCGAACGCGGGCGGGTCGTATTTGCCCGGCAGGAACTGATCCACCAGCCGGTCGAAGGTGCGGGCGCGGCCGGTGGCGCCCTGGCGCAGCGCACGCAGCAGCGCGACCGGCTCCACGCCGGCCTTGACTCCCAACGTGAAGGCCTCCGCGAGCGCGGTCTGCACCATGAAGCTCGAGACGTTGTGCGCGAGCTTCGCCACCGTGCCCGCGCCGGCCTCGCCGACGTAGAAGGGCTGGTCGCCGATGGCCTTGATCACCGGCAGACAGCGCTCATAGGTGGCGCGATCGCCGCCGATCATCACCGCAAGCCGACCCGACTGCGCGCCCTTCGGGCCGCCGCTGACGGGGGCATCGAGAAACTGCACGCCCTGCTGCGCGCAGATGCCGTGGATTGTCCGGACCATGTCGGGTGAATTGGTGCTGAGGTCGAACCAGGCCGTGCCGGGCTTCGCGCTAGCGAGGATCTCCTTCGCCACCGCTTCCACATCCGCCGGCCCCGGCACCGAGGTGAAGACGATATCGGCATCCGCCGCGACATCATCTGCCCACTTCGCTCCGGCGGCGAGGAGTTCGTTCGCCGCTTCGCGCCGAAGGTCTTTCACCTTCAGGCTGTGGCCCGCCTTGATGAGGTTCGCCGCCATGTGGCGGCCCATCAGGCCTAATCCAATGAATCCGATCTTCACCTTGGTACCTTTCAATTGGCGGTGTCGCCGGTGATCCACACCACCTCGGCCCAGCGCACCAGCTCCTCCTGCACCAGCCTCGAGAACTGCTTCGGGGTGTTACCCACCGGATTCGCGCCCTGCTCGAGCAGCTTTTTGCGGGTATCGGCGTCCTTCGTCGCGCGGAATGACCAGACCGATTTTTTGCATCGGGGCCATGGTTAGTCTACTGGACCATCATCGATTGCGCGAGGATGAGGGGCCGAGGGTCACAGGCCGCCGGCGCCGGCGGCCTGTGGCCAAGCGAACTGTGGGGTCTCACCTCGTTGTATTCGCGCCGCCAGCGCTCGATCCCGATGCGCGCTTCCTTCAGATCCGGCTCACCCGATCCTTGCCCACCCGCCAGCCGCCTAGCCTTGGCCTCCCCGCCACCATCCGGTAGCCGTAGCCCCCGTACTGGCAGGCCAGTCTCACAATCGCCTGCGTGCGCAGGTCCTCCTCCGCCCGCACCGTAGGCACATAGCGCTGCGTGCCCCGCGGCTGCGCGAGCACCCCACAGGGCTTGCTCTCCGACACCGGCTACCGCACCAAGCCCTACAGCCCTTTTGACCTGCTGAAGCTAATCCGCAGCCTGTTGCCCGAGCAGGGATGACTTAAACTCGCACAATGGAGCGAATCCGGCTGGGTATTGCGCGCTGAATGTGGGAAGCGGTTGCCCTGCTCATATTAGTTGGCGGCGCACTGTTATGGACCGACAGCCTTCGCGCTCGAGAGCGGGCGCTGGAGGCCGGTCGCCGGGCTTGCGAGCGCTATGGCTTGCAACTGCTCGATGAAACCGTGGTCTTCGCCTCGCTGCGCCTCGCGCGCGACGACGACGGTCGCCTGCGCCTGAAGCGCAACTACCACTTCGAGTTCTCGGACACCGGCGACAACCGCCGCCATGGCGAGATCGTGATGCTGGGGCCAGAACTCGCCGACCTGCAGTTGGAGCCGCACCGTATCCAATGAGCCGCTGGCTGGAAGCGAAAGTGATCGAGAACCGCCATTGGACGCCGGCGCTGTTTTCACTGCGCGTCGAGGCGCCCGCGCTCGCCTTCGCAGCTGGCCAGTTCGTCCGCATTGCGCTCGATGAGGTGACGGGAGATGCGGGCTCGCGCGTTGCGCGCGCGTTCTCGTTCGTCAATCCCCCCCGGGACCCGGTGCTGGAGTTCTATGGCGTCGTGGTGCCGGAGGGCCCACTGTCGCCGCGCCTGGCAAAATTGGAGGCCGGGGATATCCTGTTCGTTGCCGACAATCCTTCGGGCTTCCTCGTGCTGGACGAGGTGCCGCAGGCCGAAGACCTCTGGCTGGTGTCCACGGGCACCGGCATCGCGCCCTTCCTCTCCATCCTGCGCTCGGACGCATGCTGGAGCCGCTACCGGCGCGTGATTCTCGTCCACGGCGTGCGGCATGCGCCGGAGCTGGTGTACCGGGAGTTGATCGACGGTATCCGGCGCGAGAGGGGCGCGGACTTCCGGTACGTCCCGCTCGTCAGCCGGGAGCGTGCCCCGGGCGCGCTCGAAGGGCGCATTCCGGCCGCGATTGGCGACGGGCGCCTGGAGGCGACCGCGATCCCGATTCGCCCGGACTCGCAGTTCATGCTGTGCGGCAACCCGGACATGCTGAGGGATGTGCAAGCGGCTCTTGGCGCGCGAGGATTGCGCAAGCACCGGCGCCGCGCCCCCGGGCAGATCACGGTGGAGAGCTTCTGGTGAGGCGCCTCGCGTTGCTCGCTGCGCTGACCGCGCTCGCGCTGCTGCAGGGCTGCAGCGCGATCCGCGTCGTCTACAGCAATGCCGACACGGTGATTCGCTGGCAGGCGAAAAGCTACTTCGATACCCATGACAGTGCCTCGGAGGAGCTGGACCAGCGCATCTCGGCCTTCCTCGGCTGGCATCGCGCCGTTGCGCTGCCGCAGTACGCGAAGGTCGCCATGGAGGCTGCCGCGCGGGTGGAGGGAGGCCTCACGCGCGCCGACGTCGACTGGTTCTACGCCACGCTGGAGGCACAGGCTCGCGAAGGTCTACGCGCCGGCGCAGCGGAGGCGGCACTGCTGCTTGACCGACTGGAGCCGGACCAGCTGCAGCACTTCGAGCAGCGCCTAGGCGAGGAGAACCGTAAGTTCGAGCGCGAAAACCTGAGGGGCGGCCCGGCGGAGCGGCGCCAGCGGCGCCTGAAACGGTCTATCGAGCGCCTGGAGGACTGGTTCGGCAACCTGGCACAGGAGCAGAAGGCACTGGTCCAGCGCTACAATGATAATGCCCCCATGTTGAACGAAATGCGCGATCGAGACCGCAGGCGGCGGCAGGTCGAACTGGTCGCCATGCTGCGCGCGCGCGAGGCACGCAGGCGGCTTGCCGACTGGGCCGTGGCGTGGGACCGCGATCGCGAGCCGGCCTATGCGGCCGCATTCCGTGAATGGCGCACCGCCTATACGGGGATGATCGTTGCGCTTGACAAGACGCTCACCGCCGAGCAGCGACGGGCCGCGGCCGCCCGGTTGCGCGGATTCGCCGCTGATTTCGAGCAGCTGCAGCGGCGATGAACGATCGCACCGACCCGGTGGAGGCGGCGGCCCCGGTGGCGGGGGAGGGCGAGCCCAGCTACGCCGGCCTGCCGCGTGACGCCCAGAGCGAGTACAAGGCGATTCTCGCCAACGCCTCGATCGGCATTGCCTTCACGCGCGAGCGCAAGTTCTTTCTCTGCAACGCCCGTTTCGCGGAGATGCTGGGCTGGGCGCCAGAAGAACTGATTGGCCAGAGTGGCGACGTGGTCTACCCGTCGCGCGAGAGCTACGAGGCGCTGGGTGCGCTCGCGGTGCCGGTCCTCGGCGCCGGCAAGCAGCTGGACGTCGAGTGGGAAATCCGGCGCAGGGACAACTCGACTTTCCCCTGCCGGTTGATCGCCAAGTCGATCAATCCGGCGAACGCCCAACAGGGCACGATCTGGATCGCGAAGGACGTGACCGAGCGCAAACGCCAGGCGGACGAGATGTCCCGGCTGCTGCGGGAGCAGGACGCGATCCTGAACACAGCCTCCATCGGCATCTGCTTCGTCCGAGGCCGGCACATCGTGCGTTGCAACCGGCTTTTCGAGCAGCAGCATGGTTACGCGCCCGGCGAACTGATCGGCAGGCCAACCAACGAGCTTTACGCTTCTCCCGGCGACTATGCCGCGGTAGGAGACGCCTATGCCGCGCTCGCGGCCGGGCGAACGCACAACGCGGTGACCCTGAGCCGCCGCAAGGACGGCGGCACGTACTGGTCCCGCCTTACTGGGAGCGCGATCGACCCGGCCAATCCTGAACGCGGCTCAGTCTGGCTGGATGAGGACATCACGGATCAGAAGCTCGCCGAAGCGGAGCTGCAGCGAGTGCTTGCGGAGCAGAAGGCGCTGGCGGACAACGTCGTGGTGGGTATCGCCTTCGTGCGCGAGCGAAAACTGGCGCGCTGCAACCAGCGCTTCGAGGAGATGATCGGTTACGCACCGGGTGAAGCAACCGAGATGTCGACCCGGGAACTGTACTTCACCGATGAGCAGTTTTCGACCGCCCGGAGGAACTACGACGAGCTGGATGCCGGAAACTCCAGTACCAGGGAGCACTGGTTGCGCCGCCGCGATGGATCCGGATTCTGGTGCCGGGTATCGGGCCGTGCGGTCCATCCGGGGGATCCTGCGCGGGGCTACGTCTGGCTGTTCGAGGACATCACCGACCGCAAGCGCGCCGACGAGAACATTCAGCGCATGGTGCGCGAGCAGGAACTGATCCTCGAGAACGCCGCGTTCGGCATTGTGTTCGTCAAGGACCACGTCGTGCAACGCTGCAATCGACGAGGCGCGGAGATGGCTGGTTACGACTCCGAGGAGCTGGCCGGGATGCCGGTGTCCGCGCTGCACGCGGATGCCGGCAAAGCCCGCGCGGATAGCGAGCGCGCCTACGAGAGGACGGAGCCTGGCGGCAGCTTCGAGTCCGAGACGCTGTTCCGTCGCAAGAATGGCTCGACGTTCATCTGCCGCACGTGGGGAAAGCGGGTCGACCTGGGCGAGGGGCCGCAACAATGGATCTGGATTCTGCAGGACGTGACCGCGGAACGCGCTGCGAGCGAGGCACTGGAGCGCGCCGTGGACGATCGCACCCAGGAACTGGCCTCAGCCAACCGCAGGCTGGAGGCGGAGATCGGCGACCACAAGCAGGCCGAAACCCGAGCCCAGCATCTCGCCGACCATGACCCGCTCACCGGACTGCCCAACCGGCGCCTGCTGGAGGATCGCCTGACGCAGGCGATCGCGCGCGGCGACCGCAGCCAGAAGCCCACCGCGGTGATGTTCGTCGACCTAGACCGCTTGAAGGCGATCAACGATACCCTCGGGCACGCCGTCGGCGATGGCCTGCTGAAGGAGGTGTCCGTGCGCCTAGTGAAGCAGTTGCGCGTGGGCGACACCGTCTGCCGCATCGGCGGCGACGAGTTCGTGGTGGTGCTGCCCGAGCTGGCGCGCGCCTCCGATGGCGCCGGCGTGGCGCGCAAGATCATCGACACCGTGTCGCTGCCCTGCAGCGTCGAGGAGCATGAGCTGCAGGTGTCGGTGTCCATCGGCATCAGCATGTTCCCGGACGATGGCCGTGACGCCGAGACCCTGATTCGCAACGCCGACGCCGCGATGTACCACGCCAAGCAAACTGGCCGCGCCGGCTACCAGTTCTTCACCGAGCAGATGAACGTCGCCGCCTCGCGGCGCGTGGCGGTCGAGGCGGATCTGCGCCGGGCGCTGCAGGACAACGCGCTGCGCGTCCATTACCAGCCGGTGGTGGCGGCGGCCGGCGGGGAGGTGGTCAGT
Organism: Burkholderiales bacterium; assembly: GCA_005777205.1. GTDB lineage: Bacteria > Pseudomonadota > Gammaproteobacteria > Burkholderiales > SG8-39 > RBG-16-66-20. The sequence continues at coordinate 9,024 of SXNB01000024.1, forward strand.
CACGAGGCGCTGGTGCGCTGGCAGCATCCGGCGCGCGGTATCGTCGCCGCCGTCGAGTTCCTGCAGCTGGCCGAGGATACCGGCCTCATCCTGCGCATCGGCGAGTGGGTGCTGCGCGAAGTCTGCCGTCGGGCCAGCGAGCGCCGCGATGCGGGCGCGCTGCCGGTCAGCGTGAATCTGTCGCCGCGCCAGTTTGCCGATCCTCGTTTGGTCGAGCTGGTGGCGGGGGTGCTGAAGGATTCCAGTGCGCCGCCCGCGCTGCTGCAGCTGGAGGTGTCCGAGGCCACCGCGATGCAGAACGCGGACCATGCGGAGGCGACGCTACGCAAGCTGAAGGCGCTCGGCGTCAAGCTGTCGCTAGACAATTTCGGCAGCGCGGTGTCGAGCGCGGCGCGCCTGCGACGGCTCTCGCTGGACTTCCTGAAGCTGGACCGCTCGGTGGTCGCCGAGATGGTGCCTGGCGCGGATGGCGGGGCCATCGTTGGCGCCATGACCCACCTTGCCCACGCGATGGGCCTCAAGGTGGTGGCCGAGGGCGTGGAGACCGAGGCGCAGCGCGAGGTGCTCAAGGCCTGCGGCTGCGACTACCTGCAGGGCTACCTGATCGGCCGGCCCGCGGAGCCCGCGCCCTAGGTCGACCGGCCGCGCGTCTGCCGGAGCCGTTCCTCGGTCATCTTGATGTTGGTCTCCACCCCGACCATGTTCGGGTTGACTTCGAGCGCGCGCCGCCACCAGCGCAGCGCCTGCTCGTAGTCCTCCATCTGGAAATGGATCTGGCCATAGCCGGAAATGGCGCCGAAGTGGTTCGGATTGCGCTTGAGTACCTCGTCGCAATCCGCGAGCGACTGCTTGAAGTTGCTGGCCATGTAGTGCGCGGTGGCGCGCTTATTCCAGCCCTCGGCGAAAGCCGGCCTCTGGCGGATGACGTCGCTGAAGGTGGCCAGCGCCTCGGGCAGGCGGCCCGTCTGCATCTCCTCCACGCCTCGCGCCATCTGGCGGTCGATCGCGGCGTCGCCCGATCGGCTCCAGAGAAGCCATAGGCCCTGCTCGGCGTAGGCGCGGACGAACGCGCTTTCGTCGCGCAGGCGCTTGAGCAGCAGCGGTTGGTCGGCCATGGTGCCCCGGTTGGCGACCCAGACCACGGCCTCGGCCCGCCGTTCCGTGACGGAATGCTCAAGGTCGGCCAGCGTGGCTTCGCGGTTGGCGGGCGCCGGGAATACGGGCGGGGCGGCGCATGTTAATGTTGCGACCGTCAAAAGCCGGAGGATTCCCCGATGAAAAGCCGAATCAGCCACGCGCTCATGATAGCCCTGTTCGCCGCCGGCACGGCCTGGGCCGCCGACACGCCAAGCCCCTCGCCCGACGGTGACAAGGACAAGAAACTCGAGGCGGCGCGAGAGGCGATCGCGAAGCAGGATTGGTCGGGTGCGCAGGGCATCCTGCGGAAGCGCTGGCGGCCTACCTGATGGCGGGCAATCTTCCCAAGGCGAAGGAGCATCTCAAGGCGCTAGACGGCCTTCGCGGTTCCGGCTGCCCCGAATACGGCGATCTGAAGAAGGCGGTTTCGGCCTACGAGTCGAAGCAGGCGGGGAATTAGGTTAAGTTCGGCGGGATGGAATCCGGCCCGAATTTCATCTTCATCCTCGCCGACGACCTTGGCTATGCCGATCTCGGCTGCTACGGCGGCCGGCCCCGCGCGGCAGGCGTACCCTTCGACACCTGTTCGCCCAACCTGGACCGCATGGCCCGCGAGGGCCTGCGCTTCACGCAGGGCTACGCCAATTCCAGCGTCTGCTCGCCCACCCGCTTCGCATTGATGACCGGGCGCTGGCAGCACCGGCTGCGCGGCGGCGCCGACGAACCCATTCGCAGTACCGCGCGCGGCGATCCGCACCTTGGCCTGCCGCCGTCGCACCCGACGCTGCCATCGCTGCTGCGCGACTCGGGCTACGCCACCGCGCTGGTGGGCAAGTGGCACCTGGGCTACCCGCCGCATTTCGGGCCGCTGAAGAGCGGCTATGACGAATTCTGGGGCGCGCGCTCCGGCGGCATGGACTACCACACCCACCGCGACTCGGCGGGCAACCATGACCTGTGGGACGGCGACAAGGAAACGCATGAGAAGGGCTACCTCACCGACCTGATCTCGGGGCGGGCGGTGGACTTCATCCGCCGCAAGGGTCAGGCGCCGTTCCTGCTGTCCGTGCACTACAACGCTCCGCACTGGCCCTGGGTGACGCGCGCGGACACTGCTGAATCGCGGCGGCTGAAGAGCATCTTCCACTTTGACGGCGGCTCGGTGGCGACTTACCTCACCATGATTCGGCAGATGGACGAAGGCATCGGCCGCATCCTTGCCGCACTGAAGGCGGCGAAGGCCGATCGCAACACCATCGTCGTATTCACCAGCGATAACGGCGGCGAGCGCTTCTCGGACACCTGGCCGCTGGTGGGCAAGAAAATGGACCTGCTCGAAGGCGGCATACGCGTGCCGTACATCGTGCGCTGGCCGGCGGTGGTGAAGAAGGGTGGCGTCACCGCGCAGCAGGCGGTCACCATGGACTGGGTGGCCACGTTCTTCGAGGCGGCGGGCGTCAAGGGGCACCGCGACTATCCGCTCGACGGCAGGAGCCTCTTGAAGGTCCTGCGCGACCCGAGGAAGACCTTCGCGCGCGAGCTGTACTGGAAGATGCTCTTTCGCGAGCAGAAGGCCCTGCGCGCCGGGGACTGGAAGTACCTCTCGGTCGAGGGCAACGAGTTCCTGTTCAATCTGGCGCGGGACGAGCGCGAGCGGGCGAACATGGGCGGGCGCGATCCGAAGCGGTTAACGGCGATGCGGGCGAAGGTCGCGGCCTGGGAAGCGCAACTGCCCTCGCATCCCAGCGCCGCATTCTCGTTTCCGGCCACCAAGGCCGACCAGGTCACGCCCTCCAGCTAGGGTCGCTGGCGCGCGAGTTCAGCGCGCAGCCGCGGCTCGAGGATGGCGCTGTAGTTCGAGGTGCCGTGGACCCGCAGCGCCACCTTGCCGTCCACCACCAGCACGAAGCGCGGCACGCTGCGCAGTTCGCCCAGATCACGGTAAAGCCACTTCAGGTCCGCCGGGTAGTGGCGCTCGAGGATCGGCCGCTTCAGGGTTTCGCCCTTGACCTCGACCAGCCGCGCCTTGCGCGCGCCGATCAGGCGCATCAGCTCCGGCTTACGCGCCGCTTCCCAGTGCTGACAGTAGAAGCAGTCGTCGGCGCCGAAGTAGATGACCTCGATCACCGCGTGCCCCAGGACACGCAAATGTTACCGATCGTGCACATTTGGGGCGTCCCGGCGCAGCAGCCGCATCGGCAGTCCGCCCCGGGGCCGCAGCGTGATGCGCGGCTCGGTCTTCACCTCCCGCCCCGGAATGGCCTCCAGGCGCCAGCGGCGGACGACCGCGGCGAGCACGATGGCATGTTCCATCATGGCGAACGAGTTGCCGATGCAGATCCGTTGTCCGCCGCCGAAGGGCAGGTACGCCATCCTGGGCCGGTCGGTGCGCGCACCGGGCGCGAAGCGCTCTGGCCAGAAGCCGTCGGGCTCGGGCCAGTAGTCCGGGCGGCGATGCAGCGCGTAGGGGCTGATGACGATGTGCGCCCCGGCGGGCATGCGGTAGGGGCCGAGCTGGTCTTCACCCGCGGCACGGCGCGAGAAGACGTAGGCCGGGGGATAGAGCCGCATCGCTTCCTCGGCCACCATGCGCGCGTAGGGCAGGCGTTCGAGGTCGTCGAACGTGGGCGCCGCCCGCTCGCCCAGCACCTCGTCCACCTCGGCCTGCAGCAGGGCCTCGACGCGGGGCGTCTGCGCCAGGAGGTGGAAGGTCCAGGTGAGCGCGATGGCCGTGGTTTCGTGGCCAGCAAGGAAAAGGGTCACCAGCTCGTCGCGCAGCTGCCGGTCAGTCATGCACTGGTCGGTTTCCTCGTCGCGCGCTTCCAGCAGCATGGACAGGAGGTCGTCCCGGGTTTCACCAGAGGCGCGACGGTCCGCGACGATGCGGTTGACGATGCCGTCCAGCGTCGCCACGGCGCTGGCGAAGCTGCGGCGGCGTGGCCGGGTGATGAACTCCGGCAACTCGAAGAACGCAGTGGGGCGGATGCGCCCGGTCTCCTCGCCCAGCACGGTCATGGCATCGTAGACCTTGCCGATATCGCCGCTGACGTCGGCGCCGAAAAGCGTCCTCGCGACGATGTCCATGGTGACCGCATTCATCGACGACATGACATCGATGACGCGGCCGTGCTCCCAGTCGGCAGCCATGCGTGTCGAGGCGCCGGCCATTGCCTCGGCGAGTACTTTGAGGCGACGCAGGTGGAATGCGGGTTGGGCGAGGCGGCGCTGGCGCTTCCAGAAATCGCCCTCGGAGATGAGCAGGCCGTCGCCCAGGAATGGACGCAGATTGTTTCGGTAGGTGACCGACTTCGGATAGTTGGCGACGTTGTCGAGCAGGATGCGCTTCACGAACTCTGCGTCGTTGACGAAGTAGATGCGCTTGCCCAGCAGCCGCGTGTAGCAGATTGGGCCCTTCTCCAGGGTCGCCATGACGTCGAAGCGCGGCGCGAGGCCCAGCCAGCGCGCGAGCGCCGGCGCGCCCTCCAATGCCGGGAAATCGATACGCGGGGCATCCATGCCTTCAGTCCTGTCCATAGCCCCCGCCGCCGGGCATCTCCGCGATCAGGCAGTCGCCCGCGGGAACGACGTAGGTTTCCTTGCCGGGCAATACCTTGCCGCTCGCTAGGAGGACGCGGCCCACTGCGCCGTTGCCGCCGCCGGCGCGGCCGCGCGCCGGATGGTGACGGCGGTCGAAGGTGGCACAGGCGATGCTGAAGGGCGCGGCGTCGGTGTTCTCGATCTCGATGCGCATGCCCATGCCGCCGGCCTGGCGACCTTTACCTCCGGAGCCCTGGGCGAGCTCACGGCGCCGGAACAGCAGCGGCGATTGCGCTTCGGTGATCTCCACCGGGATGCCGCCCACGCCGCTGGGAAATGCCGTGGTGGACAGCCCCGGTTTGCCGGGCCGCGCGCCCATGCCGCCGATGCCGATGGAGATGACGTTGAAGCTCGTCGCGTCCGGCTTCGCGCCCTCGACCTGCGGGCCGCCGGACATGCCCAGGATCCACATGCTGCCGGCGCCTTCGGCCGGCACCTTGCCGCCCAGCGGCGCATCGAAGCAGTCGAACACGAGTTCCGGCAGCAGCTGGCCGATGACGTGGCGCGCGGTGACCGCGCGCGGACGCAGCGGGTTGACGATGGAATCCTCAGGCGCGGATATGGTGACCGGCTCCAGCGACCCGGCGTTGTTCGGGATGCCGGGCGCCACGATGCACTTGACGCCGAACGAGGTGTAAGCCTCGGTGTAGCAGCGCGGCGAGTTGATGCCGAAGCGCGAGGCGGGTGAAGTGCCGGTAAAATCGACGTGGATGCCGTCCTCCGACACCTGCAGTCTGGCCTGTAGCATGATGGGCGCCTCGTAGCCGTCCAGATCCATGGACGCGGTCCAGACGCCGCGCGGCAGCCTGCGGATCGCCGCCAGCATGGAGGCGCGCGAGGTGGAAACGATATGCTCGCCCAGCGTGTCCAGTTCTTCCAACCCGAACTCCTCCAGCATCGCCGCCAGGCGCTTCGCCGCGACTTCGTTGCACGACACCAGACCCAGGAGGTCGCCGCGGACCTGCAGCGGCTCGCGCGAGTTGGCCATCAGGATCGCGAAGAAGGTGTCGTTGGGCCTGCCGCCCTGCATCATTTTCATGTGCGGGATCAGCACGCCTTCCTCGTACACCGAGGTCGCCTCAGCGACGAAGCCGCGGCCGCCGACGTCGATGACGTGGCAGGTGGAGGCGAAGAAGCCGATCAGGCGTCCTTTAAGGAACGCCGGCGTCACGGTGACGAAGTCGAACAGGTGCCCGGTGCCCATCCACGGATCGTTGGTGACCAGCACGTCGCCGGGCTGCAGCGTGTCCGCGGGAAAGCGTTCCAGGAAGTGCGCCACCGCGGTGGCCATGGTGTTGACGTGGCCGGGCGTGCCGGTGACCGCCTGTGCCAGCATGCGCCCTTTGGTGTCGTAAACGCCTGCGGAAAGATCCCCCGCCTCGCGCGTGATGGCGCCGAACGCGGTCTTGAGCAGCACGTTGGCCTGCTCCTCGACCACCGCGATGA
>SXNB01000025.1 GCA_005777205.1 Burkholderiales bacterium
ATCGCCGCGAGAGAGGCGGCGGCGATGCCCTTTCCAAGACTGGAAACGACCCCGCCGGTAACAAACACGTACTTCACAACCTTCGTCATGACCGCCGATCAGGACGCGAATAGCGGAGTTTACTGGATTCTCACCCGACCCGCAAAAACGACTAGCCCAAGAGCTCCACGCGGCCCTCGAAATGCGCCAGCGCCTCCGGGTTCGCCAGCGCCTCGACGTTCTTCACCGGGCGTCCATGTACCACATCTCGCACCGCGAGCTCGACGATCTTGCCGCTCTTCGTACGCGGGATGTCGGGGACCTGCAACAGCTTGTCCGGCACATGGCGTGGCGTGGTATTGGCGCGAATCTGCTGCTTGATGCGCCCGGCCAGGGCCTCGTCCAGGGCGAGGCCCTCCCGCAGCTTGACGAACAGCACCACGCGCACATCCCCCGCCCAGTCCTGCCCGATCACCAGGGACTCCAAGACCTCGTCCAGGCACTCCACCTGACGGTAGATCTCGGCCGTGCCGATACGCACCCCGCCGGGATTGAGCACCGCGTCCGAGCGACCGTAGATCACCAGGCCGCCGTGCGCCGTCTCCTCGCACCAGTCGCCATGGCGCCAGACGCCCGCATAACGTTCAAAATATGCCGCGCGGTACTTCGCTCCGTCCGGGTCGTTCCAGAACCCGAGCGGCATCGCAGTGAACGGCCGGGTGCAGACCAGCTCGCCCTTGCCGGAGGGGAGCGTCCGCCCGTCCTCGTCGTAGACCGCCACGGCGAGGCCCAGGCCCTTGGCCTGGATCTCGCCACGCCAGACCGGCCCGGCTGGATTGCCCAGCACGAAACAGGACACGATGTCCGTGCCACCGGAGATGGAGGCGAGACACAGGTCCTGCTTGATGCTGGCGTAAACGTAGTCGAAACCCTCGGCCACCAGCGGCGAGCCGGTGGAGAGCATGACGCGGAGCTTGTCCAACTTGTGGGTCTCGCATGGCTTCAGTTTGATCTTGGCAATGGCGTCGATGAACTTGGCCGAGGTGCCAAAATGGGTCATGCCCTCGGCGTCGGCGAAATCGAACAGGATGCGGCCGCGCGAGACAAAGGGCGAGCCGTCGTACAGCAGCAGCGTCGCGCCGGAGGCCAGGCCAGAGACCAGCCAGTTCCACATCATCCAGCCCAGCGTCGTGAAGGAGAACATGCGGTCGCCTGTTCGTACGTCGCTGTGCAGCTGGTGCTCCTTCAGGTGCTGCAGCAACGTGCCGCCGGTGCCGTGCACAATGCACTTCGGTACGCCGGTGGTGCCCGAGGAATACAGGATATAGAGCGGATGGTTGAATTCCACCTGTTCGAACGCAATAGCGCCTGGCGCGAAGGGCGCGAGGAACGCCTCAAGCGATTCCCCCACGATCGCTCCCGACCCGGTATAGGACACGGTGACGCAGCGCGGCGCGCCGGGCAGCCCGGCAAGGATCTCTTTCACCTTTTCCGTGGAATCGAACACCTTGCCGCCGTACAGGTAGCCGTCGGCGCAGAAGAACGCCTTCGGCGCGATCTGGCCAAAGCGGTCGAGCACACCCTGGACGCCGAAATCCGGGGAACAGGACGACCAGACAGCCCCGATGCTGGCGGTGGCGAGCATCGCCGCGACGCCTTCGGGGAGGTTGGGCAGGTAGCCTGCGACGGGGTCGCCCTTGCCCACGCCCGCCGCGCGCAGCGCCTGCGCCAGGCGCGACACCAGGTCGTGCAGATCGCTGCGACTCAGGCGGCGCCGGATGCGCTCCTCGCCCCAGAACGCGATGGCGTCACTGTCGTCCCGGTCGCGCAGCAGGTTCTCGGCAAAATTCAGGTGGCCGTCGGGAAACCACTTCGCGCCCAGCATCCGGTCGCCGTCCACCAGCGTCCTGGCGCCCTTTGACCCGCGCACGCCAGCGAAATCCCACAGCCGGTTCCAGAAGTCCTCGCTGTGCTCGATGGACCAGCGGTGCAGCGCGGCGTAGTCCTTGTGTCCGGTCTCGGCCATGAAGCGCGCAATCAGGGTCTGCGCCGCCCGCTCGGGCGACGGGCTCCAGAGTGGCGCCTCGCTCATGTGTCGATCGCCGCGCGCTCGAGGCGCCCCCGGATGTCCTCCGGGATGCGCCGGGATTTCTGCGTCTTCATGTCCACGAACACCACCACCGCCGCGCCATCGGCATAGGGAACCGGATCGCCCACCAGCCGCAGCTCGTAGAAGGTGGGCACGCTCGCCCCGCCCGGGGCGCCCACGTAGAGGCGGACTTCAACCGTGCCCGGGTAGGTCAGCGCGCGCTTGTAGTTGCAGGAGGAATTGGCGATCACGATGCCGGTGGACTGCCAGGGTGCGTCCTCGGGCACCAAGCTGTCGAACCAGCTGATCCGAGCCTGTTCCATGAAACGGAAATACACCGTGTTGTTGACATGGCCCATCGCATCCATGTCGCCCCAGCGGATCGGGATGCGCTCCACGTGGGCCAGTCTTCTGCTTTCATCCATGGGCGAATCATATAATGCGCCCATGAGCCGCGAATCCATGAAGTACGACGTCGTGGTGGTCGGCGGCGGGCCGTCTGGCCTCGCCGCCGCTATCCGCCTCAAGCAACGGTCCCCCGAGGTCGCGGTGTGTGTGATCGAGAAGGGCTCGGAGGTCGGCGCCCACATCCTCTCGGGCGCAGTGATGGACCCGCGCGCCATGAACGAGCTGTTCCCAGTCTGGAAGGACAAGGGCGCGCCGCTGAACGTGCCGGTGAGCGAGGACCGATTCCTATTCCTCACCGGATCCGGTTCGCTCAAGACACCCAACTGGCTGCTGCCGTCCTGCTTCCAGAACCATGGCAACTACGTCATCAGCCTGGGCAACGTCACGCGCTGGCTGGGCCAGCAGGCCGAGGCCGCCGGGGTGGAGATCTTCCCGGGGTTCGCTGCCGCGGAAATCCTATACGACGAGAATGGCGCGGTGATGGGCGTCGCCACCGGCGAGATGGGCGTCAGCCGCAGCGGCGAGAAGACAGACGCCCACCAGCCCGGCATGGAGCTGCACGCGAAGTACACCTTCTTCGCCGTGGGTTGCCGCGGCAACCTCGGCAAGCTGCTGGAAGCGAAGTTCGAGCTGAGGAAGGGCGGGGACCCGCAGGTTTACGGCATCGGCCTGAAGGAATTGTGGGACGTGACACCGGAGAAGCACCAGCCCGGGCTGGTGGTGCACACCGCGGGCTGGCCGCTCGATCACGACACCTACGGCGGCTCGTTCTTGTACCACCTGGAGAACAACCAAGTCGCGGTGGGCTTCGTGGTCGGCCTGGGCTACCGCAACCCGTACCTCAGCCCCTACGAGGAATTCCAGCGCTACAAGACCCATCCCGCGATCCGCGGCTTCTTCGAGGGCGGCAAGCGCATTGCCTACGGCGCGCGCGCCATCGCCGCGGGCGGCCTGCAGTCGCTGCCCAAAACGGTGTTCCCCGGCGGCTGCCTCATCGGCGACGACGCAGGCTACCTGAATGCCTCGCGCAACAAGGGCAGCCATTGCGCCATCAAATCCGGGATGCTCGCCGCGGAAGCGGCAGCCGAGGCGCTGGGCAAGGGCCGCTCACGCGACGAGCTCGCCGCCTACCCGGAAGCCTTCAGCCGCAGCTGGCTGTTCGACGAGCTCTACCGCGCGCGCAACTTCAAGCCCTGGATGTCCAGAGGCCTCTACACCGGCACGCTGATGGTCGGCATTGACCAGGTGGTGTTCGGTGGCAAGGCGCCCTGGACCCTGCGCCACGACCACGCCGACCATGAAACCTTGAAAAGAAAGGCTCAGGTTGAGCCAATCACCTATCCCAAGCCTGACGGCGTGCTCAGCTTCGATCGCCTCACTTCGGTGTCCTTCTCCGGCACTAACCACGGTGAGGACCAGCCCATCCACCTGACACTGAAGGACGCGTCCGTCCCGGTGGACGTGAACCTGGCGCTGTACGACGCGCCCGAGCAGCGCTACTGCCCAGCGGGCGTCTACGAAATCGTACGCGACGACGGCGGCGCGAACCCGCGCCTGCAGATCAACGCGCAGTACTGCGTGCACTGCA
>SXNB01000170.1 GCA_005777205.1 Burkholderiales bacterium
ACGCGCCTGACCTTGATGCCGGAGAGCTCGGCGGCGACCGGGTCATCGCCTACGGCGTACACGTGCGTGCCCCACGCGGTACCGCGGAGGATGTACGCGAAGACCACGTAGAGCAGGAGCATGACGAACCGCGCCGCTGGCGACCCCGGGCGTGATCGACCTGCCTTCGGTGGGCGCCGCCAGCGCTCCGAAGCTCGCGCCGATCGAGGTGATCATCCGGGAGGATCGCTCACTCACCGTGCGCGAGCGCGACGCTGCCGGGCGCATCGTCAACGAGCGTGCGGTCGCCATCGGCGAGGTCAAGTCGCTGGTCAAGGACCCGAAGACGCCGGCGCTGATCTCCGGCGACAAGAACGTGAAGTACGAGGCGGTGCTGCAGGTGATGGACGAGTTGCGCGCCAGTGGCGTCGAGCGGGTCGGGCTGCAGGTGAAGCCCCGGCCATGAGCGCGGCGTCGGCGGCGATGTTCGAGGAGCGCGCCGAGCCGGGGGAATGGCTGTCGCTCGCGCTGGCGGTGCTGGTCCATGTCGTACTCGCCCTGGTGCTGGTCTTCGGCGTGAACTGGCAGAACCGGCCGCCAGAGTCGGTGACCGTGGAATTGTGGGAGGCCCCGCAGGCGGCGCCCCCGCCGTCCGTGGTCGAGCCCAAGCCGACGCCGAAAGTCGAGCCGCCGCCCGCACCCAAGCCGGAGCCGCGCATCGAGAAGCCGGATATCGCGGAGAAGGCGCCGCCGCCCAAGCCCAAACCCGCTCCGAAGCCGGAGCCATCGAAGCCAAGGGTGACCGAGGCAGAGAAGCAGATGAAGGAGGCGGCGGCGCGCGAGCAGGCGAGCCTCGTGCTCGACCGTGAGCGCCAGGTGATCGCGGATCAGCTCAGGCGCGAGTCGGCGCAAGCGAGCGCGGTGGCCGGCGCGCGCGCGCTAGAGGACTGGATCGCGAAGATCCGCGGCAAGATCAAAGGCAACATCGTGCTGCCGCAGGATATCAAGGGGAACCCGGAAGCAATCTTCGATGTCGTACAACTTCCAACGGGAGAAGTGCTGCAGGTGAAGCTGCGCAAATCGAGCGGACACGCCAGTTACGACCAGGCGGTGGAGCGCGCGATCCTGAAGTCCTCGCCGCTGCCGCGCCCGGATCGCCCGGACCAGCAGCGGCGCCAGCTCGAACTCAAGTTCCGTCCCCTCGACCCCGTATAATGCCTCGCATGAGAAGGCTGCTTGCCGCTTTTGTCGTGGCTTTCCTTCCGCAGTTTGCGACGGCGCAGCTCTCCATCGAAATCACCGGAGCCGGCGCGCAGCGCATCCCGGTCGCGGTGGCGCCCTTCGCCGGCGAGGCCTCGCTCGGCCCCGTCATCACCGCCATCGTCAGGGCCGACCTGGAGCGCAGCGGCATGTTCCGGATACTGGAGGCGCCGGCGATGGTGCCGGTGCCCACCGAGGTTTCCGCAGTCAACTACGCCGAGTGGCGCTCGCGCCTGGCCGACGCGCTGGTGCAGGGCTCGGTGGCGGTGCGGCCCGATGGCCGCTTCGAGGTGCGCTTCAAGCTCCACGACGTGGTGAAGGGTGCCGACCTGTCGGGCGTGGCCTACACCCTGTCGCGCGACCAGATGCGCGCCACCGCGCACCGGATCTCGGACTACGTGTTTGAGAAGCTGACCGGCATCCGCGGCGTTTTCTCGACACGCATCGCCTACGTCGTCAAGCGCGGGCCGCGCTTCGAGCTCATGATCGCCGACGCAGACGGCGCGGGCGAGGAAACGGCGCTCGCGTCGCTGGAGCCGATCATCTCGCCCGCCTGGTCGCCCGACGGCCGGCGCCTCGCCTACGTTTCCTTCGAGAACAAGAAACCGGTGGTCTACGTGCATTCCCTGCTCGACGGCAAGCGCCACGTCGCGGCCAATTTCAAGGGTTCGAACTCGGCGCCGGCCTGGTCGCCGGACGGCTCGCGCCTGGCGGTGTCGCTGTCGCGCGACGGCGGCTCGCAGCTCTACCTGGTCAATCCGGACGGCAGCGGCGTGCGGCGCCTGTCCAGTTCCAACGGTATCGACACCGAACCGGTGTTCTCCCCCGACGGTCAAAGCCTTTATTTCACCTCCGACCGCGGCGGCAGCCCGCAGGTGTACCGCATGCCGGCCGGGGGCGGTGAATCGCAGCGCGTGACCTTCGAGGGTGGCTATAACGTTTCACCGCGCATCAGCCCGGACGGCCGGCTGCTCGCCTACATCACCCGCAACGGCGGCAAGTATCAGGTGGCGACCATGGACCTCGCGACGCGCCAGGGGCAATTGATCACCGACAGCGACAAGGACGAGTCGCCCAGCTTCGCCCCCAACGGCCGAATGATCCTGCTTGCGACCGTGGTGGGCGGACGCGGCGTGCTCTCGGCGGTATCCTCCGACGGCCGCGTCAAGCAGCGCCTCACCATTTCCGCGGGTGACGTCCGCGAACCGGCCTGGGGGCCATTCACGAAATGACAACAAGGAGCCAGCCCATGCGTGCCATCCTGATTGCCTTTGCCGCCGCCGCAGGCCTCGCGGCCTGCTCGAGCACGCCGGAGGACGAGCAGAAGCCTGCCGCCGTCGAGGAGCGCCAGCAGGGCGCCCCCGGCAGCAGCGCGAGCACCCAGCCGGTCAAGCCCGGCAGTGTCGCCCGCGTCGACCTCACTGGTGCCGTCAAGGCCCCGGCCCGGGCGCCGCACAACGACACGGGCAACATCCTGTCGCGGCGCTCGATCTATTACGACCTCGACCAGTACACCGTGAAGGACCAGTACCGCGAGTTGGTGGACGCGCACGCCAGGTACCTGCGCTCCAATCCCCAACTGAAGATGCTGGTTCAGGGCAACACCGATGAGCGCGGCAGCCGCTAGTACAACATCAGCCTCGGCCAGCGCCGCTCCGACGGGCTGAAGAAGATGCTCATGCTGCTGGGGGTGAAGGAAGACCAGGTCGAATCGGTGAGCCTGGGCGAGGAGAAGCCCGCAGGCCAGGGCCAGGACGAGGCCGCCTGGTCCAAGAACCGCCGCAGCGACATCCTGTACTCCGGAGAGTTCTGAGCGATGCGCAGGTCCCTCACCGCAACGCTCCTTGCCGTCAGCCTCGCGGCGCCGGTTTCGGCGTTCGCGATCTTCGGTGACGACGTCGCACGAAAGGGCGTCGAGGACCTACGCCGCCAGCTTCAGGAAGTGACCAAGGCGCTGGATGAGCGCCTGGCACGCGTTGAGGACCGGCGCGCGCTGCTGGAACTGGCCGCGCAGATCGAGGCGCTGCGAGCCGAGATCGCGCGGATGCGGGGCCAGATCGAAGTGATGCAGAACCAGGTCGAGACCGCGGACAAGCGTGGCAAGGACCTGTATGTGGACATCGACACGCGCCTGAGGAAGCTGGAGCAGGAGCGCGAGAAGGCTGTGGCCGCCGCCGAGAAGGCTGCGGCTGCCGCCGCCGAGAAGCCGGGGGCCGACGCCGCCCCTCCCGCGGCTGAGACCAAGGCCTACGAGGCGGCGCTGAACCAGTTCAAGCTTGGGAACTACCCGCTCGCCATCTCCGCGTTCCAGGGCTTCCTGGTCACCTACCCGGCGAGCAAGCTCGCGCCCTCGGCGCAGTACTGGATCGGCAACGCTCATTTCGCGCAGCGCGACTATAAGCAGGCAGTTGCGGCACAGCAGCGCGTGCTCTCGGCCTGGCCCGACGACGCCAAGGCGCCCGATGCGCTGCTCAACATCGCTTCCTCTCAGGAGGCGATGGGCGACCGCCGTGGCGCGCAGAAGACCCTCGAGGGCCTGCTGGTGAAATATCCGGCCAGCCCGGCCGCGGCGAGCGCGAAACAACGGCTCGCCCAGGGCGCCAGAAAATAAAAGTGGTCGTCCTGCTCTCGGTCGGCCCGGATTCCGCCACCACCCTCGCCTAGGCGCAGCGCGAGGGCCACGAATGCTGGTGCCTGTCGGTGGACTATGGCCAGCGGCACGCATCGCGCGCAGGCTGAAAGCGAAGGAACACCGGGTCGTGCGCCAGGACCTGTCGCAGTTTTGGGGGTTCGGCGCTCACCGACAAGGCCATGGCCGTGCCCACTGGCGGAACCGGGTCGGGGATCCCGGTCACCTAAGTCCCCGCGCGCAACACCATCCTGCTGTCGCTTGCGCTCGCCTGGGCCGAAGTGCTCGGGGCCCAGGCCATTTTCATCGGCACGAATGCCGCGTGGACTATTCCGGCTACCCGGAATGCCGGCCGGAGTACCTGGTGGCGTTCGAGGCCATGGCGAAGCTTGCTACCAAGGCGGCGGTGGAGGGGCGGAGCATCGAGGTGCGCGGGCTTTTGGTGGACTTGCCCAGGGCGGCGATTATGAAACTGGCGCTGGAATTGGGCGTGGAGCCCTCCGAAACGGTGTCCTGCTATCAGCCGGATGCGGAAGGCCGCGCGTGCGGGGCTTGCGATGCGTGCCGG
>SXNB01000171.1 GCA_005777205.1 Burkholderiales bacterium
TGCTCGCCGCCCGAGAGCTGGGTGCCGGCGTTGGACAGGCGCTCCCTCAGATTGGGGAACAGCTCGAACACCCGCTCCAAGGTCCAAGGCCCGGAGCGCACGCCGAGTTCCAGGTTCTCCAGCACCGTGAGCGACGGGAAGATCTCGCGTTCCTGAGGCACGTAGCCCAGGCCGGCCAGCGCCCGCCGGTGGGGTGGAAACGCGGAAATGTCGACGCCGTTCAGGGCGATCGACCCGGCGTGCAGCGTCGTGTTTCCCATGATCGTTTCCAGCTGCGTGGACTTGCCCACGCCGTTGCGTCCGATGACCGATAGGCTCTTGCCCTGCCCCAGCACCAGGTTGACCTCCTCCAGCACATGCGTCTCGCCGTAGCCGGCGCCGAGACCCTTGAGCGAAAGCGCTTCAGGCATCGAGCGCGCTCCCCAAGTACACAGCGCGCACCTCTCGGTTGGCGGCGATTTCTTGCGGCGTGCCCTCGGCGAAGACTGCGCCGCTCACCAGCACCGTGATGCGCTCGGCAAAGCGGAACACCCGATCCATGTCGTGCGCGATGATGAGCACGGCGATGTCCTTGGGCAGCGTGGCGATCGCGTCCAGCAGGATGTGCGTCTCGGCGCTGGGGATCCCTGCAGCCGGCTCGTCCAGCAGCAGCACGCGCGGGCTCAAGCCGAGCGCAATAGCGATCTCGACCAGCCGCTGGCGACCGTAGGGTAGCTCGATGATGCGGCGCCCGGTGTCGTTGCCCAGCTTCAGCATCTCGATCAGGCGTGCGGCCTCGGCAAGCACGTCGGCGCGCTGGCCCGCCGACCGCAGCATGGCGCCGCCGACGCCGAGGCGCTCTGAGACCGCGATGCACACGTTCTCCTGCACCGTGAGGCCACGGAACAACTGGTTGATCTGGAAAGTGCGCGCGATGCCGCGCTTGACGCGCTTCGCCTGTGCCAGCGCCGTAACGTCTTCGCCCTCCAGCAGGATGCTGCCCCTAGAGGGCGCCAGCACGCCGGTGAGCAGGTTGACGAAGGTCGTCTTGCCAGCACCGTTGGGACCAATCAGCGCGTGGCGTGCACCGAGCTCGAGCCGGAAATTGACCTCGCGAGCCACTTCCAGCGCGCCGAAGTTCTTGCACAATCCCCTGGTCTCCAGCATCACCTCGCCCCCCGGAGCTTCTCGAACAGTCCGATGAGGCCTCCGCGCGCGAAGAGCGCCACGGCCACCAGCGTCAGGCCCAGGCCAAGCTGCCAGGCCGTGGGGTAGGCCTTGGCGAGTAGGTGCTCAAGCACCAGGTAGGCGACCGCGCCGACGAAAGCGCCGTAGAGCCGGCCGTGGCCGCCCAGGATCAGGATGATCATCACGCCCGCGGCGCGCTCCAGGCCCAGCACCGCGAGGTTGACGTAGCCCGTGACCTGTGTGAACAGGCCGCCCGCGACGCCAGCGAGCGCCGCCGAAATGCCGTACGCGACGATCAGACGGCCGCGAACCGGCGCGCCGACCGCGTGCATGCGCAGCAGGTTCTCGCGGATGCCGGTCAGGCTCTGGCCGAACGAGGAGTAGACCAGCGTGCGCACGACGACGAATCCCAATGCCAGAACCGAAAGCGAGTACAGGTACTGGGACTTGAAGTACAGCACGTCGAACGGGAACAGGCCCAGAATCATCGTGAAGGAAAGCCCGGGCATGCCGTCGAAGCCCCCGGTCCAGGCGTGCCCCATGTTGGCCGCCTGCTCGAGCAGCGTCATGGTGCACAGCGTCACCATGAGCAGCGTCAGGCCGTGGGTGCGCAACAGCACGAAACCGCTGATCAGCCCGACGATGCCCGCGGCCAGGCCAGCGGCCACCAGGCCAGACAGGGGCTCGTTCCACCCCAGTTGCTGCGCCAGTATGCCGACGGTGTAGGCGCCGACGCAGAAGAACGCCGCGTGGCCCAGCGTCACGATGCCGGCATAGCCGAGCACGAGGTCGAGCGAAAGCGCAAACAGGATCGTCACCAGCAATTGCGTGCCGAAGGACAGGTAGTTGGGGAAGGCAAAGAACATCGCCAGGCCCGTGGCCCAGGGCAAGAGCTCCCACCACTGGAAGCGGTGGCGGCGCTGGAGGGCGTCGGGCGCCGGACTCACGCGCTCTTCCTGCCGAACAGCCCCTGCGGCCGCCACAGCAGCAGCATCAATGCTAGGGCATAGATGAAGAGGGTGCCGCCCTTCGGGAAGTAGAGCTTGAGCACGAAATCAAGCACGCCGATGAGGAGCGCGGCGAAGAACACGCCGGTCACCTTGCCCAGTCCGCCGACCGCGACCACGATCAGAAAGTAGACGAGGTAGCGCAGCGGATAGTTGGGATCGAGGCCGAGGATCTCCGCGCCCAGGCCGCCGCCGACCGCCGCGAGCCCGCTGCCGAGCGCGAACGCGACCGTGAACAGGCGCCCGACGTCGATACCCAGCGATTGCGCCATGCGCCGGTTATCCACCGCGGCGCGGATGCGCGCGCCGTAGCGCGTGCGCTCGAATCCAAGCCAGAGCGCGATCACCAGCAGCGTACCAACCACGATCAGCGCCAGGCTGTAGGTACGGTAGGTCATGAAGCCGAGGTCGGTCTGCCCGCGCAGCCAGTCGGGCAGGCGGATTACCTGCGTTTCCGGGCCGACGCCCAAGGTCACCGCGGCGGTCATGACGAAAACCAGGCCGATGGTGAACAGGACCTGGTCCAGCTCCTGCGCGCGGTACAACCGCGCGTAGAGCAGCCGCTCCAGCACGACCGAGAACGCCGCGACCACCACGAACGCGAGCGCGAGGGCCGGCACGAACGAGAGGCCCCAGTGTTTCATGGCCAGGACGATCACGTATCCGCCGAGCATGGCGAAGCCCCCGTGCGCCAGGTTGACGAAGCCCATCAGGCCCATCGTGACTGACAAGCCCACCGACACGATGAACAACACCATGCCAGAGGACAAGCCGCCGAGGAGGATGCTGACGGGATCCATGAAAAAAAATCGCCGCCCGTCAGGCTACCGCGGGCGGCGGTTTATTGCTGGAGCAATGAAACGGGAGGGCAGGATTTTCCCTACTTGCATTTCCCTTCCTTGAGCTCCTTGCACATGTCCTTCACGGCGGTGATGACGCCGATGTTCTTCTGCACCAGGCGACCGCCCTGCTTCACGACCTCGCTGAGGTACTCGTTCATGACGATGTCGCGCGTCGCCGGGTCGATCGAGAGCGGGCCGCGCGGGCTGTCGAACTTCCAGCCCCTGAGCGCGTTCATGGTGCCCTCGGGGTCCATCCTGCCCTTCATCGCCACCACCGCGTGCGCGATCGCCGCCATGCCGTCGTAGCCCTGCACCGCCATGAAGTCGGGGGTGGCGTTGGCGCCGTAGTCCTTCTTCCAGGTCTCAACAAAGCGCTTGTTGTGCGCGTTGTCGAGGTCGGCGTTGTAGTGGTGGGCGGTGATGAGTCCTACCGCTTCGTCGCCCATCCCCTGCAGCTTGTAGTCCGGCGTCAGGTCGCCCGGGCCGACCAGCTTGATGCCGCCCTGGCGCATGCCGAGCGCGTTGTAGGTCTTCATCACCGCGACCGCGTGGTCGCCCGAGGGCACGAAGACGAAGAACACGTCGGGCTTCCTGTCCTTGGCGCGCTGGAAGAAGGGCGTGAAATCCGGCACCTGCCCCGGGCCGCCCATCGGAATGGCGTCGATCACCTTGCCACCGTTCGCCTCGAAGGCGCGCTTGAACGCGTCCAGGCTGTCCCTGCCGGGCGGGAAATCGGAGTAGCCGACCACCGCGGTCTTCGCCTTGAGGGTCTTCACCGACGCCTCGCCCATGGCATGGCCGGCGTGCCACATCGAAAACGAGACGCGCGCGATCATCGGCGACAGGTTGGTGATCCAGGCGGTACCCGCGTTCATGATCACGGCGGGCTTCTTCGCCTCGGTGAACAGCGAGGCGGAGGCGATGGCGTCGGGCGAGTAAATGAAGCCGGTGAGCATGTCCACCTTATCCTGCGCGATCAGTTCCTGCACCGCGGTCTTGGCCTCGGCGCCGCTCGGGTTCTTCGAGTCGCGCTTGATCAGTTCGACCTTGTAGGGCCCGAAGGCACCCGGGTTGAGCTTCATGAACACCTGCATGCCGCGGTCCACTTGCTGCGCGAACTCGGCGCCCACGCCGCTGTAGGGCAGAACCACGCCGATCTTGACCGTCTGCGCCTGCGCCGTTGCAGCGACGGCGGCGAAAGACGCCGCCACCACGCCGAGTTTCAATATCCTGGAAATTCTCACGGTCCCCTCCTCGTATTGACCCCGGCGATCGCCGGGGCAGGGGTAATATGGACAATATGACGCGTGCTGGCAAGTCTTTAGGCGCCCTTATTGCATCGAATCAACGCGTTTCCTGACCTGGGAGTGGGCCCATGAACCCCGGTGAAGTCGTGTTCGGCGAAATCACCCTGCGGCTGCTGGTCGCGGTGGTGTTCGACGTGTTTGTCGGCATGGAGCGCAGCTAACCGGCCCGCCCGGCTGGATTTCGCACCCACACGCTGGTGTGCCTCGCCTCCAGCGCCCTGATGCTGGTCACGGTCTACGAGTCGATTTGGTTCCAGCCCGGCGCCGGCGCCCCTCACCACCGCGCTCCTGCTGGGCACGCTGTCGGCGTTCCGCTATATCGAGAGCGTCATGGAGTACCGCATGATGCTGCGCACGCTCGACCCAGACCGGCTGCGGCACCTGGGCGAAGCACTATGCGTGCCCGACGAGGTGCAGGAGTACCGCATCGCGCCCAAGGGGGATTGAGACTGCGACCCGGCGCGTTTACGCGCCGCTCGGTACTCAGAACGTCACCACGGAGCGTATGGAACGCCCCTGGTGCATCAGGTCGAAGGCCTCGTTGATGCGCTCCAGCGGCAGCACGTGCGTAATCAGGTCGTCGATGTTGATCCTCTTTTCCATGTACCAGTCCACGATCCGCGGCACGTCGCTGCGCCCCCTCGCGCCGCCGAAAGCGGTGCCCTTCCACACGCGTCCGGTGACCAGCAGTAACGGACGCGTCTTGATTTCCTGCCCCGAACCGGCAACGCCGATGATCACCGACACGCCCCAGCCA
>SXNB01000172.1 GCA_005777205.1 Burkholderiales bacterium
AATACAGGCGGCGGTAAGAATCACATACACCACCCACAGGCCCTTGGCCGTCTCCGCCATGCGCGGCGTCAGCTTCTGGTCCTTCATCGGGGTCGGCGTCTCCGCCTTGAACATCTGGCGGCCGCCGACGCCCAGCAACGGCAGCGCGGCGAAGGCCGGCAACAGGGTCCAGGTCAGCACCACCCGCAGGATGCCGTCGCGGGTTTTCAGTTCCCGCCGCCAGTGCCGGCCGGTCAGCCACATCAGCAGGCCGCAACCAACCGTGATCAACGTGGCGAAGTCGTAGGCGCGCTGGGCGCCGTCGCGGGTCAATTCGGACAGCAGCAGCGGCGCCAGCATGGACAGGCCGAATACCAGCACGATCAGGCCGAGCACATGCAGGATGGGGAAAAAACGGCGCAGCATGGCAGGTTTCAGAAAAAGCCGAGGCCGACCTGAAACAGTTTCTCCACTTTCGGGATCAGGCGTTTGTTGGGCACGAACAGGATCAGATGGTCATCCGCCTGGATCAGGCTGTCGTGGTGTGCGATGACGACTTCGTCGCCGCGCAGGATGGCACCGATGGAAACCCCCTCGGGCAGATCGACTTCGTCGATGCGCCGCCCGATCAGCTTGGACGATCTGGCATCGCCATGTACCACGGCTTCCAGCGCTTCAGCGGCACCGCGTCGCAGCGAATGCACCACTGCCATGTGGCCGCGCCGAATGTGTGTCAGCAACGGACCGATGGTGGCTTGCGCGGGCGACAGCGCGATGTCGATTTCTCCGCCCTGCAGAAGATCGACATTGGTCGAGCGATTGATCAGCGCGATGACCTTCTTCGCGCCAAGCCGCTTTGCCAGCAGCGCAGACATGATGTTGTCCTCGTCGTCGTTGGTGAGTGCGCAGAACACATCCATGTCCTCGATGTTTTCTTCCAGCAACAGATCCTCGTCGGTGGCGTCACCGGTCAGTACCAGGGTGTTGTGCAGCGCGCCAGCCAGTCGCTCGGTGTTCTTCTTGTTGCGGTCGATGATCTTGACTTCGTAGTCGGATTCCAGGCTCTTGGCCAGACGCTGGCCGATATTGCCGCCGCCGGCGATCATCACCCGGCGCACCGGGTTGGCCATGCGGCGCAGTTCCTGCATCACCTGGCGAATGTCGCGCGTCGCGGCAAGGCAGAACACCTCGTCGCCGGCGCGGATCACGGTGTCGCCCTCGGGCGCCACCGGCTTGTCGCCTCGGAACACCGCGACAATGCGCGCGTCAACCGTGGGTACGTGCACACGCAGCTCGCGGATCGCCCGTCCCACCAGCGGCCCGCCCTCGAAGGCCCGCACCGCCACCAGGCCGACGCGGCCGTCGGCGAAGTCGAGCACCTGCAGCGCCTCCGGGAACTCCACCAGCTTAACCAGGTACTCGGTGAGCACCTGCTCCGGGCAGATGGCGAGGTCCACTTCGAAGCCCTCACGCCCGAGCACCTGCTCGTCCTCGAGGAAGTCGGCGGCGCGCACGCGCGCGATGCGGAGCGGCACGTTGAACATCCGCGTCGCCAGCTTGCAGGCCACCAGGTTGGTCTCGTCGGACTGCGTCACCGCCACCAGCAGGTCGGCGTCCTCAATGCCCGCTTCGCGCAGCACCGAGGGATGCGAGGCATTGCCGGTGACCGTGCGCAGGTCGAGGCGATCCTGCAGCGCGCGCAGGCGCGGGCCGTCGATGTCCACCACGGTAATGTCGTTCTGCTCCGAGACCAGGCTCTCGGCGACGGAGGCGCCGACCTGCCCCGCGCCGAGGATGACGATCTTCATCTGCGGGGCGCCGCCTTGACGAACTCCAGCGAGGCCTGGAACAGATTCTGGTCCAGAGCGAACTCGCTCGCATCCTCGCACTGGATCTGCACCCATTC
The DNA here is from genome assembly GCA_005777205.1 of Burkholderiales bacterium. Taxonomy (GTDB): domain Bacteria; phylum Pseudomonadota; class Gammaproteobacteria; order Burkholderiales; family SG8-39; genus RBG-16-66-20. The sequence continues at coordinate 1,886 of SXNB01000172.1, forward strand.
CCGCGATACCACCTTGCCGCCGGGCTTGAAGGGGACGATGTTCGCGCGCGAGAACTGCAGTTCGGTCGCGGTAGCCACCGGCAGGCGCAGACCGATGCCGTTGCCCTCGATACAGGCGAACATCCGGTCGCCGACGAAATAGGCGTCCAGGCCATTGAGCTTGCGGGTGGTGACCCCTGGCAGCGCGAGCAGCAGTTCGTCGATCTTCAACTTGCGCGCGGGCTCCGTCATCCTGTCACCCGCAGCGGCAGGGACTTCATGCCGCGGAATACCATCGAATTGAGCCACTCGATGCGGCCCTCGGGCACGGCCAGCTCGATGCGCTTCCAGTGCCGCGCCACCGCCGGCAGCGCCACCTGCCCCTCCATGCGCGCGAGCGGGAAACCGAGGCAGATGTGCATGCCGAAGCCGAAGGTCAGGTGCGACGGCCCGCTGCGGTCCATCCACAACCGGTCCGGCTGTTCATAGGCCTCCGGATCGCGGTTGGCGGCGTTCAGCATCAGGAACACGCGGTCGCCGGGCTTGAGCCGCTTGCCGCGCAGTTGCTGCTCGACCTTGACCACCCTCACCTGCGAGCCGCTCGGCCCGTCGAAGCGCAACAACTCCTCGATGGCGCGCGGCGCGAGCGCGGCATCTCCACGCAGCGCCTCCAGCTGGTCCGGGAAGCGCAGCAGGGACGCGAGGCCGTTGGCGATGTGGTTGGTGGTGGTCTCGTGCCCGGCGAACAGTAGCAGGATGCAGGTGGCGACCAGTTCGTCTTCCGTCAGGCGGTCGCCATCCTCTTCCAGGTGCACCAGCTGAGACAGAAGATCCTCGCGGGGCGAACTGCGCCGGTCCTCGATCAGCTCGCGGAAGAACGCGGCCATCTCCTGCGTCGCGCGCTCGGCGATGTCGTACTTGTCCTGCGCCATGCGCGAGCTGCCGATGAACAGGGCCATCTCGTCCGACATGCGCTTCACTTTCGCCAGTTCCTCGCGCGGCACCCCCAGCATGGCCATGATCACGAGGGCCGGCAGCGGGCCGGCGAAATCGGCGACGAAATCAATCTCCTTCCGGCTGCCGATGCGATCGAAAAGCCACTGCGTCAGCTCCTCGGCCGCCGGTCGCATCGCGTTCATGGACTGCAGGTGGAACACCTTGCTGGTGAGCCGGCGCAACCGGGTATGGTCCGGCGGGTCGCGGAACACCATCCAGTGCGTCAGGTAGCGAATGATGTTGCCGATGCGCGCCGCCTCTGGCCCGGGCAGCGTAGCGAAGAAGGGCCGCAGCCGGTCGGAGGACATCTCCCGGTCCAGGCACACCGCCTTGTTGTCGTCGTAGCGCGTGAGCACCCAGGCCTTCAGCCTCGGGCTCCAGTGCACCGGGTCCTCATCCCGCATGCGGCGGTAGAGCGGGAACGGATCGCGCAGGAACTCCGGCGCGTCGGGACGGAAGTCGATCGGCGCCAGGGCCGCAGCGGCTGGAATCATGGCGCGATTATCGCCTTGAGTGAGGGGTCGCTATTTGCGACATTATCGGCATGTTGCATGCTCTAACATGAAGCATACCCTAGGACATCGCGATGACCAGCCAAGCCGCAAGTTCGCCCGTCGATCCCAATACGGTCATGATGACGGGCGAAAACTCCTTTATCCGCCTGAGCCCCGATGGCGGCAAGACGCAGTCCGACCGGTTCAGCCACTGGCGCGTGCTGTGGTGCCCGGCCGGCGCCGGCCACGTCCTGTTCGCGAAAAGCAGCCTCACAAAGGACTCGGTGAAGGTCTACTCCGACAACGAGCCGGTGGCGCGCTGGCTGCAGAAGGAAATCGAGTCGCTGCTGTTTCCCGCCTTCGCAGACCTCGCGCTGCCGGTGGCGAAGGCCGAATTCACCCGCTCGGGCGGCGCGGACTTCAAGGCCGTCGAGACCATCAGGTCCACCGACACGCTGATCGAGATGGACTGGCGCGAGTTCCTGCCGCCGTTCGTGCTCAACATGCCGCCGGGCTCGGCCAACCGGCCGATCGGCGTCTTCAGCACGTTCTTCCCGGCGCGCTGGGCTCAGGTGGCGTTCAACAATCACCCCGCCACCGGCAAGCCCTGGCCGGAGAAGCGCGGGGAGCGCGAGTCTTCCAGTGCTTGCCTGGCGTGGTCGGAGTCCTGGGTGCGGCCCGCAGGTTAGAACACCGGCTAGATGTAGTTGGGCTCCTGGGTCACCAGGGCGCCCGCCGACCAGGGGCCGGTGCGGGCGATGGCGTAGCCGGTGCGGACCTGGGCGTCCTGCGCGAAGGCGGGGCGATTGCAGGCGCGAACACGGCTGCGGCGATAGCGCCCAGTACGGCGCGCCTCGAGAAACGGTTGCTAAGCATTGCGTTCTCCTCTTTGTGTAAACGAGGGCCCCGTCACACCAGGCTGGTACGTCAGGTTTTCTATGCTTTTCTGGACTTTACGTTTGTACAGCGTACCGCGCAATCCAGACTTCATGCCGCCTGCAGACACTGATCGCTGCGGCGCACAACTCCGACTGCGGGGACGGTTCCCTAGTCGTTGGGCAACTCAATGCCCGCGGCGCGCGCAGCGTCGCGCACTGGTTCCGGCCAGTTGATCCGGCCCGGATCGCGTCCCCCGGCGATGCCGAGCAGCATCGCCTCCTCCGCGCCGACGTTGCGGAAGCCCCGCGAGACACCCGGCGGGATGCCCACGGTATCCCAGGGCCCGAGGCGCAGGCTGCGCTCGCCCCGCGGACCCCAGAACACTTCCCATTCCCCGGACAGGGGCATGAAGACCTCCTGCGTCAGGTGGTTGTGCAGGGGCGCCGACTTGCCGGGCGCGCAGCGCACGAGATTGATGTGGAAGTCCTCCGCGGCAAGCGGTGCTTCCGGACGCTCGCCTAGGACGCGATAAGTCGTCCGTTCGCAACCGGGAATGCCGGCGTCAACGTAGTCGGCGGTGGGTCGCAGCGCAGCGAAGCGCGCGACGCGCGCCTCCATTTCCTCGACGCTCGGGTTGGCGTCGGTGATGGGCGCTATCCCACTCATGGCAACAGCACCACCGAGCCGGTCGTGCGCCGCGCCTCGAGGTCACGGTGAGCTTCCGCAGCGGCGCCCAGCGGATAGCGGTGATTGACGGCGACCCGCAGCGTCCCGTCCCGCAGCGCGCGGAACAGGTTGCCCGCGATCTCCGTCAATTGCGCGCGGTCCGCGGTGTAGTGAAACAGCACTGGCCGCGACAGCGTGCCGGACTTGGCGCCAAGGTCCGGCAACGCCTCGTGCGGACCGCTCGCCTGCCCGTACATCGCCCAGTGCCCGGTGAACGCGAGCGCCTCCAGGTTCTCGGCCGCGGCTGCCCGGCCGAGGCCGTCGTAGATCACTTCCGCGCCGCGGCCGTTGGTCAGGTTCCTTACCTCGGCCGCGAAACGATAGTCCCCGGTCACGATCGGAAAATCGCAGCCATGGGCGCGCGCCAGGCGCGCCTTGTCCTCGCTCGATACCGTGCCGATCACCTTCGCACCCAGCGCCTTCGCCCATTGGCACAGCAACAGGCCCACGCCGCCCGCAGCGGCATGAACCAGCACCGCCTGGCCGGGGCGGACGCGAACCGTGCGATGCAACAGGTACTCCGTGGTCATGCCCTTGAGCATGGCCGCGGCGGCGGTCTCCTCGCTGATGTCGTCAGGGAGCACCACGACCTGGTCGGCGTTCATCGTGCGCACGGAGGCATAGGCCCCGGGCGGCGGGCAGGCGTAGGCGACGCGATCCCCCGGCAACAGATGCGCCACGCCATCTCCCACGTCCACCACTTCGCCTGCGGCTTCCATGCCAAGCGGCGCGGGCGGATCGATCATGCGGTACAGACCCTTGCGCACGTACACATCGATGTAGTTGACCCCGACTGCGGTCTGGCGGATGCGCACTTCGCCGGGTCCTGGCGCGGACGCCGCCCTGTCCTCCAGCCTCAGCACCTCCGGCCCGCCAAACGCGGTCGCCACCACGGCCTGGCACTGCAGCGCGCCGGCGTTCGCAGCGCGCGCCGGCGCCAGACTGCCGCGGCGCAGGTAGGCGCGCAGGCCCTCGAACCCGCCCTCGTAGACGCCCTTGCCCACCAGCTTCGCGAACTCCTTCTCGCGGCCGCGCGGCACCTCGAAGGTGGACTGCCAGTTCCAGAACGTGCGGTCGCCGTCAGTGACATGCTTGAGCTGCACCGTGGCGACATAGCGCTTCATCGGCAGCGTCGCATCCAGGATGCAGTAGGTGGAAACGTGGTCGCGATCCGAGAGCGCCAGCAGCTGCTCGCGGATGTGGTTGCCGTCCTTGAGGAAGAAATTGCGCACGCAGCCGACCTGGTCGGCGGGCTCGCCGCCCACGATGCTCGACTCACCCAACGCCGGATGCCAGGCCCAGTGGCTGTTGAAGTCGCGCAACACCTCCCACACCCGGCCGATCGGGGCATCGATGACCGCCGAGCGCGTTACCCGGATCATGAAATCAGGGACAGTTCCTAGTTCCTGAGCAACTGCTTGAGGGAGTTGAACGCGGCCTGGAACACGCCCTGGGCGATGTTCTGCGCCAGCTCCCGTTCCCGCCCCGGCGCGCAGTCGAACTCGGCCGACCACTCGGCGCAGGGGCAGTTGCCGTCGGTGACCGGGGTGAGCTTGAGCGTGGCAACGTAGTTCTCCACGCCCATCGGGCTCTCCAGGATGGAATAGCTGCACTGGTAGTCGTAGTCCGACAGCGTCAGCAACTGCTCGCGGATAACGCCGCCGTCCTTGAGGCGGAAGTTGCGCACACAGCCGATCTTGTCCGCGGGTACCCCGCCCTCGATGCGCGACTCGGCGACGAAGGGCGTCCACTTCGGCAGGCCGTTGAAGTCGCGTACCTGCGCCCAGACCGCGTCCGCGGGCGCCTCGATGACGCTGGAGGTGTAGACCTTGATCACCGGATCACTTTCCGCCCGCCGGTTTCTCGCCGATGGCCGCGATGCCGCCGGCCGCCAGGAGGCCGCGCGCGGCGTGCCCGACGTCGCCGCCCTCGACCCCGATTTCGCGCAGCAGTTGGTCCACCAGCGGCGCCTGCGCCCGGTCACGCAGCGCCGAGTTCACCACACCGTCGGCGAAGCTGCCGTTGCCATTGCCGTTACCGTTGTCGCCGCGCCCGCCGCCGCCGCCCAGGCCGTCAACCTGCAGGATCTTGATGCCTTCGATCCGCTCCATGGGCTTGACCGACTCGCGGATGATGCCCTCCATCTTGTCGATGAGGCGGATGCGCATCGCCGACTGGCGCGACTCCGGCGTCAGTAGGTTCTGCGCCTTATTCATCAGGCTCGCGCCCTCTGCTTCTACCTCATGCCGGATCTTCGCCGCCACGGCGCGGATCTTCTCCGCGTCAGCGGCGGCTTCCGCGTCCATGCGCATCGCGGCGCCACGGTCCGCCGCGGCCGCCTTCTCCGCGCCCGCGGCCACGGTGATCCTCAGCGCGTCGCGCTCGGCTTCCTGCGAGGCGGCGATCAACTCAATTTTTTTGCGCCGCTCGGCCATTTCGGTTTCGCGCGCGGTAAACACGCGCTCCTCATCGGTGGTCGCCTTGGCGCGCGCCTGGTCGGCGGCAGCCTGGGCCTCGGACTGCGCCTTGGACTGCTGGGCGACGGCGATGGCGCGCAGCTGCTCGGCCAGTTCGATCGCCTCCCTGCGCTCGATTTCGCGCGACTGGATGTCGCGCTCCTTGGCGATGCGCTCCTCCTCCACCGCGCGCTCGGAGGCGAGGCGCGCCCGGTCCACCGCCTCGCGGGCCGCGATCTGCGCGCGTTCCGTTTCCTGTTCCTTAGTGGCGCGCTCTTGCGCCACGTTCGACTTCTGCGCCGCCCGCTGTGTCTCCACCTCGCGCTCCTGATCCAGGCGCGCGATCTCCAATTCCCGGTCGATGTCTAGCGCTTGGCGCTCGGTTTCCAGGTTCTTGTTGCGGATCTGGATCATGGTGTCCTGCTCGATGTCGTTGCGCATCTTCTTGCGCCGCTCGATCTGCTCGGTGAGCCGCGTCAGGCCCTCGGCGTCGAAGGCGTTCGACGGATTGAAGAACTCCATCGCGGTCTGGTCGAACTGCGTCAGCGACACCGTCTCCAGCTCGAGGCCGTTCTGCAGCAGGTCGGCCGCGACCCCCGCACGCACGCGCGTCACGTCGTCGCCGCGCTTCGCGTGCCTCTGCTCCATGGTCATCTCTGCCGCCACCGTGCGTAGCGCGTCTACGAATTTGCCCTCTACCAGCTCCTTCAGGGTCTCGGGCTGCAAGGTGCGCTGGCCGAGCGTTTGCGCCGCGGAGGCGATCGCCTCGGGGCTCGCTTGCACGCGCACGTAGAACTCGCCGGTGACGTCAACCCGCATGCGGTCGTGGGTGATGATGGCCTTGTCGCGGCCGCGAGAGACCTCCAGCCGCAACGTGTTCATGTTCACCGGCACCACTTCGTGCACGATGGGCAGCACGAAGGCGCCGCCGTTCATGACCACCTTCTGGCCGCCGAGACCCGTCCTCACGAACGCGCGCTCCTTCGAGGACCGCAGGTACAGCCAGTTGAGCAGCCAGACTACGATCGCGATGACGACGACGACGACGATCAGGCCGAGGATGAATTGACCGAACTGAGTTCCGCTCATGACGCCCCTCTCTTGATACGCTTGAATTTCCGGGTTGTTTCCGTAATCGCCCGCTCTGTCGGCAGGCGCTCCATGCTGGATGCGCCGTAGAAGCCGTCGCAGCCAGGGCAGTTCCTGAGGATGAAGGCGGCGTCCTTCGGTGCCGAGATCGGGCCGCCGTGGCAGAGCACGATCACCTCGGGGTTGACCTTGCGCGCCGCCGCCGCCCAGCGCTCGATGAGCGGCACGCAGTCCTTCAGCTTCAGGGCGGTGTTGGCGCCAATCGCGCCGCCAGTGGTGAGGCCGAGGTGGCAGACGATGACGTCGGCCCCCGCCTTCGCCATGTCGCGCGCATTCTGCTCGGAGAACACGTAGGGCGTTGTGAGGAGGTCCAGCTCGCGAGCGCGCCTGATGACCTGGACCTCAAGCCCATAGCCCATCCCGGTTTCCTCCAGCTGCGCGCGGATCGTGCCGTCGAACAGGCCCACGGTCGGGAAGTTCTGAATCCCGGAGAAGCCCAGCTCTCCCAGCTGCTTCAGGAAGTGATCGGTCAGCATGAACGGATCAGTGCCGTTCACGCCCGCAAGAACCGGTGTGTGTTTCACCGCCGGCAGCACCTCGCGCGCCATGTCCACCACGATGTCGTTGGCGAGCGGCAGGCTGAGCAAGGGCACAGACGGTTGCATGGAGGCGACGGCGAGCGCCTTCACCTGGCCGCTTTTGACGAACTGAAGGCACGCCGGAACCGAGCTGACCATGAAATTGAGGTTGCCGCCGATCAGGTCCGTGAGTGCAGGCGCCACCCCCTTGTAGGGGACGTGCGTCAGGTTAACGCCTTGTGAGGTTTTCAGCATCTCCATCAGCAGGTGTGAGAACGTGCCATTCCCCGATGACACATAATTGTACTTGCCCGGTGCACGGC
>SXNB01000173.1 GCA_005777205.1 Burkholderiales bacterium
CTACCTGGAGACGCTGGACTGGGACAAGACACCGCCAGCGCCGAAGCTGCCAGCCGAGGTGATCGAAAGGACCTCCGCGAAGTACCGCGAGGCATTGGAGAAAATCGCAGGGCAGAAAATCTGATGAAACCGCTGATTGGAATCGTGATGGGCTCGGCCTCGGACTGGGAGACCATGAAGCCTGCGGCAAAGGTGCTGGAAGAGTTCGGCATCCCTTACGAGGCGAAGGCGATGTCGGCGCACCGCACGCCCGCAGCCGTCATGAAGTGGACGGGCGAGGCGAAGGGCAGCGGCATGAAGGTGATTATTGCCGCGGCAGGCGGCGCGGCGCACCTCGCCGGCGTGGTCGCGGCGCACACCACGATTCCCGTGCTCGGCGTGCCGATGCCTTCCAAGCATCTCGGCGGCCTGGATTCGCTGTTGTCGACGGTGCAGATGCCCAAGGGCATCCCGGTGGCGACGCTTGCCATCGGCGAAGCCGGCGCGGCCAACGCGGGCCTGTTCGCGATCGCGATCCTCGCGCTCTCGGATCCGGCGGTGGCGAAGAAGCTGGACGAGTTCCGCGTCAAGCAGACCGAAGCGGTGCTCAAGGCCGCACCGCTGAAGCTCTAGCCGTGACCTCCGAGGTCCGCCGCGCCGCGGAGATCCTGCGCGCCGGCGGCCTGGTCGGGTTTCCCACCGAGACTGTTTACGGCCTGGGGGCGGATGCCTCCAGTGCGGCCGCGGTCGCGCGCCTGTACGCGGCGAAGGGCCGGCCCGCAGACCACCCGGTGATCGTGCATTTCGCGGATGTGGAGGGCGCGTTCGCTTGGGCGCGGGAGGTGCCGGAGGCGGCGCGCAAACTCGCGGCGCGCTTCTGGCCCGGGCCGCTGACGCTGATCCTCAAGCGCGCGCAGCAGGCGGGTGATTTCGTCACCGGCGGTCAGGACACCGTGGGCTTGCGCGTGCCGTCGCATCCCGTTGCTCAGAGGCTGTTGCGCGAATTTGGTGGCGCGATCGCTGCGCCGTCAGCCAATCGCTTTGGTGGAGTGAGCGCGACCACCGCCGCGCACGTGCGCAAGGACCTGGCCAAGGAAGCGGACCTGGTGCTGGAAGGCGGGCCGAGCGACATCGGCATCGAGTCCACCATCGTCGATCTTTCCGGCGGCAAGGCGGTGCTGCTGCGGCCGGGACACATCGGCGTTGCCGATCTCGAAGCTGCGCTCGGGGAAAAGCTTGCCGCGAAGGCGGCTGACGCGCCGCGGCATTCGGGCGGCCTCGAGCGCCACTATGCGCCGCGCACGCCGGTGCAATTGGTTGCGCCGCACGAGCTGGATGCGGAGATCGGGACGTGGCATGCGAAGGGAAGCGAGGTCGCCGTGCTCGCGTTCTCCCGTCCGGACGAGCGGGTGGACTACTGGCTGCGCATGCCGAAGGTGCCCGCGGCCTATGCGCAGAAGCTCTATGCCGCGCTGCGCGAGCTGGACTCGGCCGCTTGCGAGCGTATCTTGATCGAGGCGCCGCCGCAGGACGACAGCTGGGCGGCGGTGCGGGACCGCCTGCGGCGCGCTGCGGCGTAGGATGGCGCCATGAGGCCGCCCGTCATCGCCGCCCTTGCCGTGGTGCTTTCGGGCTGCGCCGCGCACAGCCAGGTGAGCGGCGGGTCGGGCAGCGTCAGTTTCCAGATCCATACCAGCCGCGCCCCCCCTGATCGCGGTCGGCATCCTCGCCATCGGCTCCGAGCAGGAGCACCAACAGGGCTACGTCCGTTCGAATCCGCTGACCGCGTTCGATCCGTCCGCTGGGCGCGCGGTGCCGCCGATGGCCTCCGCGCGCGCAGTGCATGAGCAGGACTGCGCCAGGCCCATCGAGAACGGTTCGCCTAACCTGCGCTGCCGGTAGCGGGCCGCTGGAGCGCCGAAAAGTAACCAAACAACATTTTAACCTCAACCGCGACGCGGTCCCGGCTTTCCATCCTCCACCACGAAGCTCGCCAGCGTGCTGCACGCGGCATTGGGCTTCGTAACCGACTCCATGGCGCGCAGGTCGGCGCGCGATTCCTTCGCCGTGACCTCCATCCGCACGTAACCGCGGTAGCGGCTGTCCACCAGCTTCATGTGCGGATTGTCCACCATGAACGCGTTCAGCCGTTCCTGCGCCCAGGCCTGCGACGTGATCGAAGTGCAGACGAACTCGCTGGCGATGGTTGGCGATGAAGGATCGTCGAAATCCCGCTTGAGGTCCGAGACGTTGAACGAATGCACGTCCCCGCCCAGCACCAGCGGATTGGCGACGCGGTGCTCGAGCAGCGCCTCGAACAGGCGCGTGCGCGCCGCCGGGTATCCGTCCCAGCCGTCGGTCCAGGCGCGCCGGCCTTCGCCGGGCAGCTGGTCGAACTGCGCCATCGGCGTCTGCTGCGCGAGCAGGTTCCAGCGCGCGCCCGATTGCGCGAACGCGCCCGAGAGCCAGCGTTCCTGCGCGCGGCCCAGCATGCTGCGATTTGGGTTCGCGAGCGCCTCGCACTCGGCGACCTTGACGGTGTTCGAGCCGCCGCTGCGCCCGCTGCGCGGGCAGGCCTGCCAGGAGCGGTACTGGCGATCGTCCAGCAGGTAGAAACGCGCGAGGCTGCCCCAGCCGAGCTGCGTGTGGATGCGCATGTCCGGGCCATTCGGCTTCATGCGTTCCGGGAGCGGCATGTGCTCGTAGTAGGCGCGGTAGGCGGCGGCGCGGCGCGCGAGGAACTGCTCCTTCGGCATGCCGTCTTCCGCTCGATCGTCGGCGTAGTCGTTGTCCACTTCGTGGTCGTCCCAAGTCACGATCCACGGGCAGGTGGCGTGCGCCGCCTGCAGGTCGGGATCGGACTTGTACAGCGCGTAGCGCGCCCGGTAATCCTCCAGCGTGTAGGGCTCGCCGCCGGTGTGCTTGCGCACGTGGTCGCGTCCCCAGGACGATTCGTAGATGTAGTCACCCAGGAACGCGACCAAGTCCGGCGCGTCGGCAACGATGTGGCGGTAGGCGCCGAAGAAGCCCTGTTCGTAGTGCTGGCAGGAGGCGAAGGCGAATTTCAGGCGCTCGGGCGAGGCAGTCGTCGCCGGCGCCGTGCGCGTGCGACCCACGGGGCTCTGCGCTTCGCGGGCGCGGAAGCGGTACCAGTACCAGCGCTCTGGCTCCAGTCCCTTCGGTTCGACATGGACGGAATGCGCCCACCCGGGCGAGGCCTCCGCGATGCCGGTCGCCACCACGTTACGCATCGCCTCGTCGGTGGCCACTTCCCAGCGCACCGGGATCGTGACCGGGTCGAGCTCGCCGGCGAGGCGCGTCCACAGCACGAAGCCGGTTGGATGCGGGTAGCCGCTGGCGACGCCGAGGGCAAAGGGGTAGTCGCGCAGGCCCGGCTGCGCCCGCAGCAAGGCCGGAGCGGCGCCGGCGGCGATCAGCGAACCAAGGAAGGCGCGGCGGCTGGACATGAGACTAGAATATCGCCTCTCAATTCCGAGGTGGTGAATGATTCATTTCGTGGTGCACGAGGAAGGCGACGGCGTCGGCGTGGTCGTGGTCGAGGGCGTGACGAAGGGCCAGGAGCTCACCGGCTGGATCATGGAGGACGACAAGGAGCTCAAGATCACGGCCAGGAGCGACATCCCGATTGGCCACAAGATCGCGCTCAAGGACTACAAGCCGGGCGATACCGTGATCAAGTACGGCACCGACATCGGCAAGATCGTCGCCCCGATCGCGCGCGGCGAGCATACGCACGTGCAGAACCTGAAAACCAAGCGCTGGTAAGGAACCAAATGGACTTGAGTAAATCGACTTTCTGGGGCTACAAGCGCGAGAACGGCCGTGTTGGCGTGCGCAACCACGTCATCATCCTGCCGGTGGACGACCTCTCGAACGCCGCCGCCGAGGCGGTCGCGCACAACATCAAGGGCACCCTCGCTATCCCGCATCCCTACGGCCGGCTGCAGTTCGGCGCCGACCTGGACCTGCACTTCGCCACGCTGATCGGCACCGGCTGCAACCCGAACGTCGCCGCGGTGGTGGTGATCTGCATCGAGGACGGCTGGGCGAAGAAGGTGGCCGACGCCATCGCCGCCACCGGCAAGCCGGTGGCCTACTTCGGCATCGAGCAGCACGGCGACCACGACACCATCATGCGCGCCTCGAAAAAGGCGAAGGAGTTGGTGCAGTGGGCCTCCGAGCTGCGCCGCGAGGAGCGGCCGCTGAAGGACCTGTGGGTGTCCACCAAGTGCGGCGAATCGGACACCACTTCCGGCTGCGGCGCCAACCCGACCGTGGGCAACGCCTTCGACAAGCTCTACCCGCGCAAGGTGACGCTGGCGTTCGGTGAGACCACCGAGCTGACCGGGGGCGAGCACCTGGTGGCGGCACGCTGCGCCACTGACGAGGTGCGCAAGAAGTTCCAGTTCATGTTCGACCGCTACCAGGCGATCATCGACAAGCACAAGACGAGCGACCTCTCCGACTCGCAGCCGACCAAGGGCAACATCGCCGGCGGCCTGACCACCATCGAGGAGAAGGCCCTCGGCAACATCCAGAAGATCGGCCGGGTGTGCAAGATCGACGGGGTGCTGGACAAGCACGAGCGGCCCACCGGACCGGGCCTTTGGTTTATCGATTCGTCCTCGGCAGCCGCGGAGATGGTGACGCTTTGCGCGGCAGCCGGCTACGCGGTGCACTTCTTCCCGACCGGCCAGGGCAATGTCATCGGCAATCCGATCCTGCCGGCCATCAAGATTTGCGCCAATCCGCGCACCGTGCGCACGATGAGCGAGCACGTGGACGTTGACGTCTCCGGACTTCTGCGCAAGGAGATGACGCCGGACCAGGCGGGCGACAAGCTGCTCGATTGCATGTTCCGCACCGCCAATGGACGGTTGACGGCCGCCGAGGCGCTGGGACACCGCGAGTTCGTGCTGACAAGGTTGTACGAGTCTGCCTAGCACGTTCGTCCTGGTGCATGGCGCCTGGCACGGCGGCTGGTGCTGGGCGCGCGTCGCGCCCCTGCTGCGCTCGCAGGGGCACCGGGTGTTCCGCCCGACCCTCACCGGCCTGGGCGAGCGCGCGCACCTGCTCAGCCGCCAGGTGAACATGACCACGCACATCGAGGATGTCGTCGGCGTGCTCGAGTCCGAGGAACTGTCGGACGTGGTGCTCTGCGGCCACAGTTACGGCGGCATGGTCATCACCGGGGTCGCGGCGCGCGCTAGGGCGCGCATCCGGCAGCTGGTGTACCTCGATTCGGCCGTCGTCGAGGACAGCCAGTCCTGGTCTGACGCGCATACGCCCCAGATGCAGGCCGACCGCCGCAAGCTGGCCGAACCCAGCGGCGGGGTGTCGATGCCGGTACCAAACGCTGAGGTGTTCGGCCTGCGCAGGCCCGAGGACCTCAAGTGGGTGCAGCGGCGCCTGACCCCGCAACCCTTCGCCCCCTACGACCAGAAGCTCTTCTGGGGTGGCCCGGGGGGCCACGGCCTGCCCAGGGTCTACGTCGATTGCACCGACCCGGTCTACGCCGGACTCAATCCGGTGAAGGACCGCCTTCGCGGCCAGCCCGGCTGGCCGTTC
>SXNB01000174.1 GCA_005777205.1 Burkholderiales bacterium
ACAGCACCGCGATCCCGGATGCCTTCGCCAGCGTCGCGGTCAACCGCATCAGGGCCGTACGCTCACCCGTAGCCATGCCCGCAGTAGGCTCGTCCATGAGGAGCAGGCGCGGCCGGTTGGTGAGCGCCATGGCAAGCTCCAGGCGCTTCAGGTCGCCGTAGGTAAGCACTGCCGCGGGTCGTTCCGCCTGAGGTTGCATCCCCACCTGATCGAGCCACGCGTCCGCTTCCGATGCGTGCAGGCGCGCGGCTGACGCGAACGGCGAGGCGAGTTGGCGCGCATGGGAGAGCAGGGCCATCTGCACGTTTTCGCGCACCGTCATGGAGGCGAAGCTGGCCGTGACCTGGAATGTCCGGCCGACGCCCAGGCGCCAGATGGCGCGAGGCGAGAGTCCGGCGATGCTGTGGCCCTCCAGTTCGATGCGTCCCGCGTCTGGCGCGAGTTGGCCGTTCAGCAAATTGAAGCAGGTGCTTTTTCCGGCCCCGTTGGGTCCGATCATCGCCAGTATCTCGCCTGCGGTGACCGAGAAACCGACACCTCGCAGCGCCTGCACGCCGCCGAAGGTCTTGGCGAGCCCGGAGACCCGGAGGACGCTCATGGCGCCGCCCTACGGCGCAGGATGCCGCCCAGGCCCTGCGGCAGCGCCAGCGCGAGGAGGAGGATCACCGCGCCGATGACCGCGCGCCAGTAGTCGAAGCCACGCGCCACCGCGTCCTGCAGCCAGGTAAAGAGCACCGCTCCCCACAGCGGGCCGGTGAGCGTCTGGATGCCGCCCAGCAGCACCATCACCAGGCCGTCCACCGATCGCGGTACTGCCATCGATTCGGGCGAGATGGAGCCTTTGGAGAATGCATACAGTGCGCCCGCGATGCCGGCGAAGGTGCCGGCAAATGTGAATGCCGCCCATTGCAGCGCGCGCGCGTTGATGCCGATGGCATCGGCGCGCAGTGGAGAGTCGCGCGCGGCGCGCAGCGCATAGCCAAACGGGGAGTACAGTGCGCGCCAAGTGAGCGCGATGCAGGCGGCCGATACCGCGAGCACGAGATGGAAGTACACCGTCTTCGACGCAGCCCAGGCAGCCGGCCAGATCCCAATCAGGCCGTTGGAGCCGCCGCTCACCGCGTCCCACTGGAAGGCGACCGACCAGGCGATCTGCGCCAACGCGAGCGTGAGCATGGCGAGGTAGATGCCGGAGAGCCGGACGCAGAACCAGCCGAATACCAGCGCGCCGGCGAAGGCGGCGAGCGGCGCGGCGGCGAGCGCCAGCTCCATGGGGGCGCCTGCGCGCAGCAGCAGCACGCCGGCGCCGTATGCGCCCAGGCCGAAGTACGCCGCGTGGCCGAAGGAGTGCAGACCCGCCGGGCCAGTGATGAAATGCAGGCTGAAGGCGAACAGGGCGAAGATCAGCATGTCGGTGAGAAGCACGAGCGCGTAGCCCGACGTTGCCGCGGGCACCAGCGCGAGCAGAGCGACAAGGGCAGCGAGGCCCGCGATCACCCGCGGTGACGGCGGCTGCAGGCGCGGCTCGACCGCCGAGGCGCTACGGACCTGCGCGGGCGCGCGGCCAAGCAGACCCCAGGGACGGAAAACCAGCACCAGAGCCATCACCAGGAACTCGATCACCAGCGTCAGCTTCGAGTAACCCAGGCCGATGCAGAAGGCCTTCACTTCGGCGATCAGCAGCGCTGCGGCGAAAGCGCCCGGGATCGAGCCCAGCCCACCCACCACCACGACCACGAAGGCGTCTGAGACGATTGCGAGGTCCACGTGCAGCGTCGCCGGCTCGCGTGGAATCTGGAGCGCGCCCGCCAGCCCGGCCAGCAATGCGCCCAGCGCGAAAACCGACGTGAACAGCAGCCGCTGGTTGATGCCGAGCGCCGAGGCCATTTCACGGTCCTGAGTTGCGGCGCGCACCAGCACGCCCCATCGAGTGCGGGTCAGGAGCAGCCAGAGTGCCCCCAGCACCAGCGGCCCGAGCGCGATCAGGAACAGGTCGTAGGCGGGATAGCGGTGCCCGAGGATGTCGATGGCGCCCTCAAGGCCAGGCGCACGGGGCCCGAGCAGGTCCTCTGGGCCCCATTGCCAAAGCGCGTAGTCCCGGATGATGAGCACCAGCGCGAACGTGGCGAGCAGCTGCAGGAGTTCGGGCGCCGCGTAGATCCGGCGCAGCAGGGCAGTCTCAAGCAGGATGCCCAGCGCCGCAACAGCCAGCGCGGCGCAGGGCAGGGCCCACCAGAAGCCGATGGCTTCCGATAGCGCCACGGCGAGGTACATGCCCAGCATCACCAGCGAGCCGTGAGCGAAGTACACGAGCCGGGTGACGCCGAAGATGAGCGACAGCCCAGCCGCGGCGAGGAACAGGGTGGAGGCGCCCGCCAGCCCGTTGAGGAATTGAAGCAGGATAGAGGACGCGCCCACGGGACCGGTGGCGCTATTCCCTGCGCAAGGCCCGGATTTCCTCGAACGGCGGCAGGAAGTTCGCGCCGTCAGCGAAGCGCCAGTTCACCATCACGCCCTTGCCGCCCTTGCGCGACAACTGACCGACGTAGGCGCCCATGGTGGACTGGTGATCCAGCGCGCGCCACACGATGGGGCCGAAGGGCGTCGGCATCTCCAGGCCCTTCATCGCCTCAACCAGCTTCTCGGTATCCGTGGTGCCAGCGCGGCGGATGGCATTCGCCACGGTATGCACCGCCGTGTAGCCCACTACGGAACCCTGACGGGGATAGTCCTTCCATCGCGCCTGGTAGGCGGCCAGGAACTTCTGGTGTCCCGGGGTCCTGATCTCGGACCAAGGGTAGCCGGTGACCCACCAGCCGTCCGGAGTCTCGTCCTTCAGCGTATCCAAGTACTCCGGCTCGCCAGCTAGCAGATTGAACACCGCTCGGTCCTTGAACAGG
>SXNB01000175.1 GCA_005777205.1 Burkholderiales bacterium
ATGGAGCAGCTCTCCCCCGAGGCGCGCGTCGCCGCCATGCCGCCTAAGGTCGCGTCCGCGCCCGGGTCCACCGGAAAGAAGAGGCCCGTGTGCTTGATGTACTCGTTTAACTGCTTGCGGGTGACGCCCGCCTGCACCACGGCGTCCAGGTCCGACTCGTGCACTTCGACGATCTTGTTCATCTGCGACAGGTCGATGCAGACCCCGCCCTTCACCGCCAGGATGTGGCCCTCGAGCGAGGTGCCGACGCCGAAGGGAATCATGGGCACGCGGTGGCGGCGGCAGATGTTCACCACGTCGCGGACCTCTTCGGTGGAATGCGGGAACACCACCGCGTCGGGGGGCGAGTAGGGGAAGTAGGACTCGTCCTTGCCGTGGTGCTCTCGCACCGCGGCCGAGGTGGAGACCCGGTCGCCCAGCAGCGCCTGCAGTTCCGTGACAACCGTCTGGTCGAATTCGCGTGCTTTGTTCATTCTGACCCTCCGCAAGCGATTATTTTAGTCTGATTTCCCCCTCGAATGGCACCTTCACCCCCAGCGACGGGATCTCCAGCGTCACGCGCGCGGCGAAGGCCTCCTCGCCTTTCAGTCGCCCCTCGGCGAGCGCCCTGTGCACCGCCTGCTCGATCTCGCGCTGCGAGTTCACGCCCACCATCTTCAGCAGCTTGCGGATGCTGAGGTTGAAGGTTTCCTGGTCCATTAGCGGTCTCCCTTTAGCAAGTCGTTGGCGAGTTTCTTTCCGAGCTCGACGCCCCACTGGTCGAAGCTGTCGATATTCCAGAGCACGCCCTGAGTGAACACCTTGTGCTCCCAGGCGGCGAGCAGCGCGCCCAGCGCGCGCGCGCCCAAGCCCGGCAGCGCCAGGATGCTGGAAGGCCGGTTGCCCGGGTGCTGGCGGTGCGGCGGCAGGGAGGGATCCTGCGTTCCCAGCGCCAGGGCGTCAGCCTGCGCACGGGCGTTCGCAGAGAGCAGTGGATCGAGGCCGGCATCGATGAAGTCCGCCGGCACCACCTGCGTGCCCTGGTGCAGCAGTTGATGGAAGGAATGCTGGCTGGGCGTGCCCTCGGCGCCCCAGACCACCGGCGCGGTAGCGTAGGCAAGCTCCTCGCCGCGGTGGTCCACGCGCTTGCCGTTGGATTCCATTTCCAGCTGCTGCAGGTGCGCTGGCAGCAAGCGCAACGCGTGCGCGTAGGGCAGCACCGCGTGCGTGCCGCAGCCGAGGAAGTTCACATTCCAGATTCCGATCAGCGCCATCAGCACGGGCAGGTTCTTCGGCGCGGGCGCCGAGGCGAAATGCCAGTCCATGTCGCGCGCGCCAGCCAGCAGCTCGCCGAAGCGCGCCGCGCCTAGCGCGGCGAAGGCTGCAAAGCCAGCCGCGGACCAGAGCGAGTACCGGCCGCCGACCCACTCGGGCATCGGCAGCACCTCGGCGGCGCCGAAGCGCCTGGCCGCATCGACGTTGTTCGATACCGCGATGAAGTGCTTCGCGCCCCAGCGCTTTGCGGCTTGCGCGTTGGCCAGGGTCTCGGCCGTGGTGAAGGTCTTGGACACCACCACGAACAGCGTCGAGTCCGGCTCGGCGCCCTCCAGGGCGCCCGCCAGCGCCGCCGGGTCGGGACTGGGGACGAAGCGCGCCTCGCGGATGCGCTGCGCGTGCAGCGCGCCGTAGACCAGACGCGGGCCGAAATCCGAGCCGCCGATGCCCAGGTTGACGATGCGGCGGATGCCGGTGAGTCCCCTGGTGATGTGCTCCATCTTCGCCAGTGTCGCCTTCACCTCGTCAGGCGCCGCCTCGCCGGCACGCAGCGCGGTGTGCCAGGCGGGCCGGTTCTCGGTCAGGTTGACCACCCGGCCTTCCAGCAGCGCGGCGCGCCAGTCCGCGAAACCACGTTCCTCCAGCAGTTGCGCCATCAGCCCGAGGGTCAGGCCGCCCAGGCGCTGGCGTGAGTAGTCGAGCGTCAGGCCCGCGCCTTCGGCGACGAAGGCCGTCACGCGGGCCGGGTCGTTGCGCAGCAGCTCGTCGATGCGCACGTGCTTCCAGGTCTCCGCATGCGCGGCGATCCGGGTCCAGGCGCGGCAGTCGTTGGGCGGGGTCGTGTTCACGTGGTCACTGTCGCCTGTAGAGCCGGTAGCGCTCGGACTTGTCGCCGGGGCGGCCGACGTCAGCCAGCTTCTCCCAGCGCCCGCGCGGCGCGTCCAGTTCGTGGCGCGGCCGTCCCTGGACGAGGAAATACCGGCATTCGTCCCGCGGCGCAACCGTGCGGATGCCGGCATGGTAGCTGAGCGCGGCGCGCTGCGGCAGGCCGAAGCCACTGCCGGAGATGCAGCCCGGCGTCGCCGGCAGGCGGGACTTCAGCTGCAGCGCCACGCTCTGGTAGCTCTTCTGGTAGTCGACCCAAGGGATCCACAGCATGGCGAAGGTCCCCCACAGTAGCGCGACCCCGGCCGCCCAGCGCAGCACGCCGCGCGTGGGCGAGGGCGCAGTGAAGAACGCGCACCACAGCCAGGCGAGCGTCAGCGCCCCAGCGGCGAGGAACGGCAGCCACTCGAACTGCGGCAGGAAGCCGGGCGCGGTCTTGGCGAAGTTGTTGGCGATCTTCGGCGGCAGCCCGGCCATCATGGCGGCATAGCCCAGCCAGACCAGCGCGGCGAAGAAGCTGAAGATCATGACTCCAAACCAGTCGAGCGCGTTAGCCGCGCCGCGCCGCAGGTGTTCCACGCCGAGCGCCCCTAGCAGCGCCAGCGGAGCGAGGAGCAGGGTGGCGTTGATGTCCTGCGTCTGTCCGCCCCAGGCGATCGCCGGCAGCGCGAGCAGCGCGGCGGCGAGCGGCACGAAGACCCGCATGCTGCGCCACTGTGCGCGCAGCGACCAAGCCGCCCACAGCGCAAGCGGCCACGCGGGCCAGGCATACCAGCTGGCGGTGACGAGGTAATACCGCAGCGCCGGGACGAACGGGCCCCTGCCCTCGAGGGCCCCGCCCCACCAGGCCGAGGCGAGGTCCGGGGCGCGCAGCTTGAGCGCGAGCGCCCAGCCGGCGGCGGCAACGAGCGGCAGCGCAAGCGCGGGAACCAGGAATCTAGGCGCTCGCCGGGTGCGCAGTTCGTCGCAGGCGAGGTGCGCCGCCAGCGCTACCGCGAGCAGCACCGCAGGAGGGGCAAGGCCGGTGGAGAGGAACGCGACCGCGACTGCGGTGCCGAAGGCAAGGCCGGCGGCGCGCGGTCGGCGCGCCGCGCGCGACAGGAACAGGAGCGCCGCGCAGCTGGCCGCGAGCGTGGCCAGGTCCGGCACTGCCTCGTGCGCGTGCACGATGAGGCCAATGGAACCGGCAAGGAGCAGGGTGGCCGAGGCCCCCACCGCGCGCGCGCTGTAACGCGCCTTTGAGGTGCCGAGGGCGTCCTGCGCCGGGGCCTCCGCTCCGTGCGCGGCGTGGCGCGCGGCGAGGTACAGAAACCAGAACGCGGCCAGCACGCACAATCCGCTCGCTAGGCGCGCGGCGTTGTGGAACGGCAGCGCCCAGCCCAGCGCGCTGCCGAAGACGAGCGCCAGCCAGTGATAGAAGGGCGGGTCCTCCGGCCAGGGCTCGCCCGCCACCCGGGGCAGCAGCCAGTCGCCGGAGGCGCGCATCTGGTGCGCGATCTCGATCGCCACCACGTCGTGGGCCTTCCAGGGATCGTGCCCGGCGAGGCCGGGGGCGATGAAGGCGAGCGCGAGGATCACTAGCACCGCGTGGGAGGGCGGGAGGGCCAGGCGCGGGATCATGGAGCGTTATTCTCGGTCACGGGGGTCCGGCCGGGGCAACAAAAAAGGGCAGCCGCGGCTGCCCTTGTTCGCGCACCGGAGGCGACCCTCAGGCCGCGGCTTTTTTCGTGTAGCGGCGCTTGAACTTCTCGATCCGGCCCGCGGTGTCCATCACCTTCTGCTTGCCGGTGTAGTGCGGGTGCGACTCGGAGGAGATTTCCACCTTGACCACCGGGTATTCCTTGCCGTCGGTCCACTTCATGGTCTCGCGGCCCTTGGCGTCGATCGCCGAGCGCGTCAGGAACGAGTGGTTGGAGGAGGTGTCGAGGAAGATCACCGGCTGGTACTGCGGATGGATTCCGGATTTCATGGCGGGCTCGAAAATGGGTCGGTCGGAAAAGGGCGCGAAGTATACGTAAATCAGGGGCTTAGCGCAAGGGAGGAGGCTCAGCTCCGGCGCGCGGTCATGGAATCGAAGAATTCGCCGTTGGACTTGGTGGCGCGCACCTTGTCGATGAGGAATTCGGCCGCCTCCAGTTCGTCCATCGGGTAGAGGAGCTTCCTCAGCACCCAGATCTTCTGCAGCAGGTCCCTGGGGATCAGCAGTTCCTCGCGCCGGGTGCCGGAGCGGTTGACGTTGATGGCGGGGAAGATGCGCTTCTCGTGCATGCGGCGGTCGAGATGGATCTCGAGGTTGCCGGTGCCCTTG
>SXNB01000176.1 GCA_005777205.1 Burkholderiales bacterium
CCCAAGGCTGGAACGAGAAGAACGCGATCGAGATTTCGCTCACGCCCTCGCTGCAGGGTGGCAAGGTGGGCTGGGCCTGCCGCGGTTATCCAAACGCGGCGATACCGGCGAATTGCGGCGGCAAGTAGCCCGCACGCCTGCGCCCCCAGGGCCGCAGGCGCTTTCTCAGATGGTTCGGGTTCGTGCCGCCGCGCCGCTGATATGGTTGCGGGCGGCGCGCAACGCTTCGAGCCGCGTCGCAGCTATCTGATTTCCCTCGAGGTGCCTCAGCACGTCGGTCTTGACTAGCGTTTCGCGCACGCGCTCGCGCACGCCGAACAGGATCACGGCGTCGCCCTGATCGCGCAAAGTCAGGATCGTTTCCTCCAGCGCCATCGAGGCGCTGGTGTCGATGAATGGCACGTCCGAGAAATCCACCACCAGTGCGTCCTTTTCGGCCGAGGTCTGCATCAGTCGCGTGATGTCGCGCGCCGAGCCGAATGAGAGCGGCCCTTCGATGTGCAGCAGCACGATACGGCCTTCGGCGCCATCCAGGATCGCGGCCTCCTCGGGCGATAGGTCCGCCGCGTGCTCCGAGCGAAAGGCCATCTTTGCGGTCTGCATCTGCGCGTCCGCCATTCGTGCGACGAACAGCAACGAGGCCATCACGATGCCCACCGCGACCGCGGTCATCAGGTCGACAAACACCGTCAGGAGCAGCGTGGTGAGCATGATCACCACGCCCGCGCGCGGCATGGCCTGGATGCGCTTCAGGTAAGGCCAGTCAATGATGTCGTAGCCGACCTTGAGCAGGATTCCCGCCAGTACCGCGAGCGGAATGTGGCTCGCGGCGCCGCCCAGGCCCAGCACCAGCGCGAGCAGCACCAGGGCGTGGATCGCGCCTGAGAGCGACGAGGTCGCGCCGGCGCGGATGTTGACCAGCGTGCGCATGGTCGCGCCCGCGCCGGCGATGCCACCGAAGAGTCCCGCCGCGATATTGCCGACGCCCTGACCGATCAACTCCCGGTTGGAGTCGTGGTGGGTGCGGGTGACGCTGTCGGCGACGAGCGAGGTAAGCAGCGAGTCGATGGAGCCGAGGAAGGCGAGGATCAGCGCAAAGCGCAGGATCGCCGGCAGGTCGGCGAGGGCGATGCTCGGCAGGGTCAGCGCCGGCAGCCCGGTCGGGATGTCGCCGATCACCGGTGCCGCCGGGAACACCAGAACCCCGGCCAGCGTGCCGGCGACGATCGCGATCAGCGGCGGCGGGATCCGGGCGGCGATCGACTTCGGCGTGAAGATCATAATGCCCAGGCATATCGCGCACAGGGCGAGCGCCTGGAAATTCGGGCCTGCAGCCATCGCGGGCAGCGCGGCGAGTTTTTCGACGAGCTCGCCCGGCGGCGGCGTATGGCCGAGCCCGTGAGCGAGCTGCAGGATGATGATGATGAAGCCGATGCCGCTCATGAAGCCCGAGACCACGGGATGCGGCACCAGCTTCACGTAGCGGCCGATGCCCAGCGTGCCGAAGAGGATCTGCAGGCCGCCGGCCAGCACCACCACGGTGAACGCCGCCGCAAGGTTGCCGCCGAGTTGGGTGATGATGAGCGCCATCACCACCGTCATCGGACCAGTGGGGCCCGAGACCTGGTGCCGTGTGCCGCCGAGGAGCGCGGCGAAGAAGCCGACCAGAATCGCGCCCCACAGCCCGGCGAGCGCGCCCGCGCCGGAAGCGACGCCGAAGGCGAGAGCCAGGGGCAGGGCGACGATGGCGGCGGTGAGCCCGCCGAACAGGTCGCCCTTGTGCTTCTGGACGAAGGGGGTCACGCCCGGGCTTTCCTACTTCACCTTCATGCCAGGCTGCGCCCCTGAGTCCGGCGATACCAGGAAGATGCCCGGGTCGTCCCCCGAGGCGGCGAGAATCATGCCCTCCGAAACGCCGAACTTCATCTTGCGCGGAGCGAGGTTCGCCACCACCATCACCAGCTTGCCCTCGAGCTGCACCGGGTCGTAAGCCGACTTGATGCCGGCGAACACGGTGCGCTGCGCTCCGCCGGTGTCTAGTGTCAGCTTGAGCAGTTTGTCCGCGCCCTCGACGTGCTCGGCCTTCACGACCTTCGCGATGCGCAGGTCCAGCTTGCCGAAGTCGTCGATCGAGATGGTCGTCGTGTCGCTCACGGCAGGCTCCTTGGAATGCGCTTGCGCGGCGTACTGCTGTTTTTCCGCTTGCCTTTGAGGCGCGGTAACCTGCGGCCCGGGTTCGACGTTGAACAGGGCGTCGAGTTGCTTGTCATCCACCCGTGTGAGCAGGTGGCGGTACTCGCCGATGCCGTGCCCGGCCGGCAGCAGCGTCGCCGCGTCGCCCCAGGCGAGCGGCGGCACGCGCAGGAACCGCTCCACCTGCTGTGCCACCGAGGGCATCACTGGCTTCAGGCACAGGGTGAGCAGGCGGAACATCTGGATCGCGTCCGTACAGGCCTGGTGCAAGGCCGCCTCGGCGCCGGGCTTCTTCGCCAGGTCCCAGGGTTTGGCCTGGTCGACGAATGCGTTGGCCTGGTCCGCCCAATGCATCACCGAGCGCAGCGCCTTGCCGAACTCGCGCGAGTCGTAGAGCTCGCCGATCGCCGCCGCGTCCCCCTGGATGCCGCGGACGATCACATTGGCGGCATCCGGCGCGGCCAGTTTGCCGCCGAAGCGCTTGCTGAGGAAACCGGCGCAGCGGCTGGC
>SXNB01000177.1 GCA_005777205.1 Burkholderiales bacterium
GACATCCCCCATTGTCCTGGTGCTCGACCAGCGGCCGAACCATCCGCCGGGCGCTTGTGAATAGTCGAGCGTGCCCGGCCGTTGAAGCGGCTCGAACTTCGCCTTGCTGAAAAACGCGGCGGTGCTGTAGCCGTGCTCTGGCTGATGGAGCAGGGGATCGGCAGCTTGTCGCTGAACCCCGACACGGTGGTTTCGACCTGGATGGCCCTCAGCGAGGCCGCAGCAACCGCTGCTTCTCCCGCTGCCACTCCTTCTCGCGCTCAGACGCCCGTTTATCGTGCTTGAGCTTGCCCTTGGCAAGCGCGATCTGGGCCTTCACTCGCCCCTTGGAAAAATGCAGGTCGAGCGGAATCAGGCTGTAGCCGCGCTGCTCCACCTTGCCGATCAGGCGCCGGACTTCCTCCGCGCGGAGCAGCAGCTTGCGGGTGCGCACCGGGTCGGGATGGACGTGCGTCGAGGCGGTGAGCAGCGGACTGATGTGCGCGCCGATCAGCCACAGCGCACCGTCCTTGACCATGACGTAGGCGTCGTTAACCTGAACCCGGCCAGCGCGGATCGCCTTCACCTCCCAGCCTTCGAGCACCATCCCGGCTTCAAAGCGCTCCTCGACGAAATAGTCGTGGAAGGCCTTGCGGTTCTCGGTGATGGACATGGCGGGGAGGGGGCGCAATTGTAGCGCCGCCATGAAGCGCATTGCGCGCTCGGCGATCGTGGAATGCAGCGCGCAGGCCGTCTATGCGCTGGTCGAGGACATCGAGTCCTATCCCTCGTTCCTGCCCCGCTGCCTGGTGGCAGAGGTCAGGGAGCGCTCGCCCGGGTGCACCGTTGCGGCGCTGACCTTCGGCTTCTCCGGATTGCGCCAGTCCTTCACCACCGAGAACATCAACCAGCCGGGCCACGCCATCGACATGCGCCTGCTGGAGGGCCCCTTCAGGCGGTTCACTGCCGCCTGGCGCTTCACGCCGCTGGGAGAGAAGGCAGCAAAGATCGAGTTCTCCATGGCCTACGAATTCACCAGCCCTCTGGTGGCCAAGGCGCTCGCGCCGCTGTTCGAGAACCTCGCCGACGCGATGGTTGAAGCGTTCCGAATCCGGGCCGAGCAACGATGAGGATCACGGTCGTCCGCGCGCTGCCTGCCCGCCAATCGGTCGTCGAGCTGACCCTGGAACCGGGCACAACCGCTGGCGAGGCCGTCGCGGCGAGCGGGCTGGGAGTTCCGGATGCGCCGCTGGGGATCGCGGGAAGGCAGGTGCAGCCCGGGCGGCTGCTGGACGAGGGCGACCGGGTGGAGGTCCTCAGGTCGCTGGATGAAGATCCGAACGACGCACGGCGGCGCAGGGCAAAGCGGCGGTCCCGCTAGTTACACCACTGCTGCACGTTCTCCTGGGATTTCGCCAGTTCCTGCTGCATCTGTCCCTCGTCCAGGAAGACGCGCTCGCCCTTGTCGTTGAAACGGGACAGGCGCTGCCCGCTCTGGATCGCGCGGGCCGACTCCCGGGCGCGTTCGGAATTCTCGCGCTTCAGCGCCCCCTCCCTGCGATCCTCGGCCGACTTGGCGGCGGCGGGAGGGGGGCAGCGAGGACGGGACCTTGACGGTGGTCACCTTGGCGCCCGCCAGGGGGGCGTCGCCGCAACTGCGCTTGCCATCGGCGCCGCGCAAAGGAGCAGCAGGGCGAGGGTTTTCGTGAGCCGCATGGGGGCCATGTTCGTACCTCTTTAACGCGCCAACCGCGATCTGTAGGACAGCGGCAAGCTTGCGGCTTTCTCCGTTTCCGTCAAACGCTCAACCACGTATAATGCCGCTTTGCGTGCAAGGAAAACCATGCGGGTGATCCAGAAGGCGCTGACCTTCGACGATGTCCTCCTCCTTCCCGCCCACTCGCGCGTCCTGCCGCGCCAAGTTTCCCTGAGGACCCGGCTCACCCGCAAGCTCGAGCTGAACATGCCCCTAGTGTCCGCCGCCATGGATACCGTGACCGAGTCGCGCCTGGCGATCGCCATCGCCCAGGAAGGCGGCATCGGTATTGTGCACAAGAACATGCCCCCGAAGGAGCAGGCCGCGCAGGTGGCGAAAGTGAAGCGCTTCGAGTCGGGCGTGCTGCGCGACCCGATGACCATCGCCCCGGAGATGACGGTGCGCCAAGTGCTGGCGTTGCAGAGTCAGCACAAGATCTCGGGCTTCCCGGTGCTGAAGTCCGGCAAGGTGGTAGGCATCGTCACCAACCGCGACCTGCGCTTCGAGAAGCGCCTCGACCAGCCGGTCGGGAACATCATGACGCCGCAGAAGCGCCTGATCACGGTGAGCGAGGGCGAGAGCCGCGAGCAGGCCATGCACCTGATGCACAAGCATCGCCTGGAGCGGGTCCTGGTGGTGGACAAGGCCTGGCACCTCAAGGGCCTGGTCACCGTCAAGGACATCCTCAAGGAAACCGAGCACCCGAACGCGTGCAAGGACCGCATGGGCAAGTTGCGCGTCGGCGCGGCCGTGGGGGTGACCTCCGCGGATGACGAGCGCGTCGAGCTGCTGGTGGAGGCGGGCGTGGACGTGCTGGTGGTGGACACGGCGCATGGGCATGCCCAGGGCGTGCTGGACCGCGTGAAGAAGGTCAAGAAGCGCTACCCGAATGTGCAGGTTATCGGCGGCAATATCGCCACGGCGGAGGGCGCGCGGGCGCTGGTGGACCACGGCGCGGACGCGGTCAAGGTGGTGGGTCGGGAGTTCCGTGTCGGGGACACCGTCGTGCGCCACGGCGACGTCCAGGACCTCGCGCTC
>SXNB01000178.1 GCA_005777205.1 Burkholderiales bacterium
GAGACCGGCATCGGCCGCGTGGTGAAGCGGACCCTGGAGGCAATGAAGGCGCTGGGTACGGACGACCCAGCCGCGATCCGCAAGGCGGGCGCAGTCGACCTGCCGCTGCTGCAGAAGTACCTGAACTTCTGGTGCTCCTCGTCGCTAGACCTGTTTGGTAACGAGATTTCCACGAACGCCGCTGCCAACTTCGCCAACGGCCTTAAGGGCCGTCCGGACGAGAGCCAGTACGAGGACCATGTGTTGCGCAGCGCGACGCTGAAGCTCGTCACGCCCGAAGGCGAGCAGGAAGTGCCGAGGCTGAATGCGCTCAATGAAGTCATGCGCGAGTCCTACTTGAAGGACTGCGAGATCGGCTTCAAGCGCTGGAACCGCGTCATCGAGCGAGCCGGCCATGGCGCCTTCGCGCTGTCCCTGCCCTCGGCGCGCTTTCGCCGCTCCATCGGTTCCTGGGTCGGGCAACCGGTGGATCCGCAGGGCCGCCTCATCCCGCGCGAGGAGTACGACCGGCGCCTGCACGACTGGGTCCCGTCCGAGGCCGACCGCGCTTTCGTGCGCAGCCTGATGCAGCGCGTCGTGGAGCCTGGCAAGATGGCCGGCTGGGTGGCGCCGCCCGATCGCGGCATCAATAACTTGCCCGTCGAGTATGAGTACGTCCACCTTCAGTAAGGCGGAGCTCTGCGCGTTTCTCAACCGCATGCTCGAGACCGAGCGCGCGGGGGCGAAGGCCCTGGTGGCGTTCATGGACGAGCACGAGCGCAACGGCCTGGCCTGGACCACGCTTCGGCAGGTTCAGGCGGACGAAGCGCACAACTGCGCGCTACTCGGCAAGCTGCTCGATCGCGACGGGGTGCCGCACAGCCACGCCACTGGCGAGTTCCACGCCAAAGCGGTCGCCGTCAGCGGCCGCGGCGCGCGCATCGAGTTCCTGATCCGCGGCCTGGGCTGGGCGGCGCGCGAATTCAACGCGGCCCTGCCGCGTATCGCCGACGCTGACGCAAACGCGCTCATTACGCGGATGCGGGAATCCCACCTGAGGAGCATCGAAGCATGCCGGGTCGCCGCCGGGTCGCTGCGGGACTGATCCTGCTGCTTGCCACGCCAGCCTCAGCCTTTGCCTGCAACTTGCCGGCCGACAAAGGCTCGGCGCCGCTTCGCCCCATGGTGGCGCGGGTGAAGTACCAGCCGGAAACGGAAGCGTGGGCCGAGCGGATGTCTCTGGCCAACGCGACGGTGCACTTCGTCCTTCGCGTGAACGAACCGCGACGTATCGCGGGACGCTGCCACTGGTCGGTCGAGGCACGCGCCGGGAACCGCCTGTGGAAACGCTTCCTGGTGCCCAGCGAAGACGGTCCGGTTATCGAGCAGGCGGCGACTTCCAGAACTTCGAATCCGGATTGGTCTGGTCGATCTTGTTGGCACTCGGACGCTGCGAAGAGAGCCCCTTCGATGCGGGGCTTGGCTACGCCGCCGCGCCGGACTGCGATTCGGCGCCAGGCGACGATACCGCCCCCCGGGATCTCGGCCGGCTTCACATTGATGCCTGGGGGTTTCTCGCCTTAGTAAACCCGGCCCTTCTGGTCGACCCATTTCTGGCCCCAGGCCTGGCCGCAGAAACCGAGTGCAAGCAGCAGCAGAGCGCAGCGACCGTTCATCTTGGCAGGTCTTTTGCGCCGTTCAGGCGCAGCATGCGCGAGAGCGGCTTGAGGTTCGCCGCCTCGGCAATGGACAACGGCGTGGTGCCGCTCGCGCTCCTGGCGTCGATCTCGGCGCCCTTTTCGATCAGCAGCTGCGCCACTTCCAGCCGCCCGTACAGTACCGCGGTGTGCAACGGCGTGGTGCCGCTGCGGGTGCGGCTGTTGACGTCAGCCCCGCGCTGCAGCATCAGGCCGACCAGCGCAATGCTGTCCTTCATCACAGCAAAATGCAGCGCCGAGGCGCCTGAGCCTGGATCCTTGGCCTCGATGTCGACGCCGCTCTCCAGCAGCTTCATGGCTGTTGCGTTCTCGCCCTTGGCGATGGCGCCGTGGAGGGTCTGCGCCGGCGCCAGTGCGGTGGGCGTGGCCACTACCGGCGCGTCGCCCTTGGCCGCGCGCGGCGCACGGTCCCCAGGTTCCTGCCGGGACTGGGACTCGGTAGCCGGTTCCGCCGCTGGCTTCGCGGGCGGCGTACCCACGGTGGCGTCGTTGGGTTCCCCGCCGCCAAATATGGCCCGGAAAACACCCTGGATGGCGTTGCCGATGCCCTGGAGAAGCTGCTCCGGTCCCGCTGGCTTTGCCGCCGGCGGTTTGGCCGTGTCCTGAGCCCGCGCCACGGCCGGCGCCGCAGCCAGCACGGCAACCGCAACCACCCATCGAATCCCCTTCCAGAGACCCATGCCCATCCCCCTGTGATCCATCGAGGCGATGGTACCTCCGATCGCCTCCAGCGGGGGCTCACCCCCCGCCTAACGGAATCGCTCGTCGACCGGGATCCGCAAGCCGTTGGCAAGGCGGTTGGTGGCGTTGGCGAGTGCCGCCACCGCCATGAGTTCCATCAGCATCGCATCGGTCATCCCTTTCGCGCGCGCAGCCGCGGTATGTGAATGCGTGCAGTATTCGCAGCCGTTGGTGGCGCTCACCGCGACGTAGACCATCTCCTTTACCAGCGGATCGAGCGCACCGGGCGCCATCACCTGGCGCACGTCGTCCCAGGTCCGGCGCAGCAGCGCCGGATCGTTGGCCAGGGCCTTCCAGAAATTGTTGATCCAGTCCGTGCCGCGGGCCTTCTTGATTTCGTCGTACACCACCCGCACCTCGGACACCGCGTCCGCGTACTCGACCAGTTTTACCAGCGACATGCGCGCCTCCCGATGGGTTGTGCTTTGCGCAATAATAGCGCCATGCACCTCAAGGGTTCCTGCCACTGCCGCGCGGTGCGCTTCTCGTTGCGCAGCCCCACCCCCGTGCCGTACCTGCACTGCTACTGCTCCATCTGCCGCAAGACCGCCGGCGGATCGGGCAGCGCGATCAACATCATGGGAGAGACGAAAAGCCTGAAGGTGGCCGGCAAGGCGAACCTCGCGGTCTATCGCCCGAAGCGGGGCCTGCGCCACTTCTGCCGCAAATGCGGTTCCGCGCTGTGGGTAAGGGACGCACGCTGGGCGGACTGGGTCTATCCCTTCGCCGCGGCGATCGACACGCCGCTGCCCGTGCCGCGAGAGCGGCAACACATCCTGCTCGACTCGAAGGCGCCCTGGGTACGCGTGCCCTCCGGCCCCGGCGAGAAGCGCTTCCGCGGCTACCCGCGCAAGGCGATCATTGACTGGCATCGCAAGAGGAAACAGCTCGCACCATGAAATTCCTGTTCGACATGTTCCCGGTGATCTGCTTCTTCTCGGTTTACTGGTTCAGCGACATCTACATCGCCACAGCCGCCGCGATCGTGGCCACGTTGAGCCAGGTGGCCTGGCTCAAGCTGCGCCGACGGCGCGTCGAGCCGATGCTGTGGGCGAGCCTCGCCATCATTGTTGTCTTCGGCGGCCTGACCCTGATGCTGCGGGACCGGATGTTCATCATGTGGAAGCCGACCGTCCTGTATTGGCTGTTCGCGGTGGTGCTCGGGGTCTCGGCGGCCTCGTTCGGCAAGAACCTGATCCGCGCCATGATGTTCAAGGAAGTGACCTTGCCGGATGCGGTGTGGGCCAGACTCAACTGGAGCTGGGTTGCGTTCTTCGTCGCGATGGGCGTGGTCAACCTCGCGGTTGCGTACAACTTCTCGGAGGCGGCCTGGGTGCAGTTCAAGCTGTTCGGCGGCCTCGGGCTGATGCTGCTGTTCGTGGTCGCCCAGGCCTTCTTCCTCGCGCGCCACATGGAAGAGGGAAAGGAAAAAGGCAAGCCGTGAACGTCGCCGAGGAAATCGTGCGCCGGCTGCAGTCGCTGTCCCCCACCCGTCTGGAACTGGAGGACGAGAGCGCTCTCCACGCCGGGCATGCGGGTGCCGCGCCCGGCGGCAACACCCACTGGCGCCTGCGCATCGAGTCGCCCGCCTTCGCCGGCAAGCCCACCGTCGCCCGCCATCGCATGGTCTACCAGGCGCTTGGCGACCTGATGCAGCACCCGATCCACGCGCTCGCCCTCAGCGCGCGGTCGCCGGGTGAAGTTGACGCATAATGTCGCGCTCGTTTGAAAGGAAAACCATGAAGAAGGTGCATCTCGGCGCGCTCCTTGCTGCGGCCCTGTCCCAGGTCCCCTTCGCCGCCGCCCAGGCTCCGGCCCCAGCCAAGCCCGCCCCGGCCGCGGCCCCGGCCAAGCCCGCTGCTGCTGCCACCGGCCCGGTGGCCACCGTCAACGGCGTCCAGATCCCGCGCCAGCGCGCAGACCTGATCACCCAGCAGCGCGCCCAACAGGGCGACGCCGACGGCGAGCAGCTGCGCGCGGCGGTGAAGGAGGAGCTGA
>SXNB01000179.1 GCA_005777205.1 Burkholderiales bacterium
ACTCCTCCGGAACGATGCAGCGGTAGCTTCGTGACAGGCTGTCCACCACTGTGGCGCGCACGCAGCCCGAGGTCGAGCCGCCGGTCACCACCACCGTGTCGACCTTGTGGAAGTTGAACACCGATTGCAGCTTGGTCTCGTGGAAGGCCGAGGCCATGCGCTTGTTGACGATGATGTCGCGGCTGCGGTCGATCTCCAGCCGGTCGTCGAATTCGGCGCGGCGCGAGCCGGACTTGATGTTCTGCAGCGAATCCGGGGTGTCGGAGCGCGTCCCCCATACGCCGCAGTCTTCGCCGGAGTCCATGTAGGCGACGTGGGTCCACACCACGGGGCAACGCTTGTCGCGAAACAGGCGCGCGAGCTGGTTCACGTAGTCGAGCTGCTTCGGGTCCGTCTCGTAGGTGGTCACGAATTCGCCGACGCAGGTGTAGGCCTTCTGCAGGTCGACGTTGATCAGCGCCGGCCTCGAGCCGAAGCCGAAGCGCTTGCGCGTCGGATTAGCCTTGAGCTCCTGGAAGAGTTGGCGCGCGGTCTTGTCGGACGTTTCCATGTGTACCTCAGGTCAGGTGTGCATCTGAAGATCAATTCGCTTTAAGCTTGCTTCCGCAGCTGTTCGCCGAGATCATTCCAGGCGCCTCGTCGATGCGCTCAAAGCGCTTCTTGACCCAGCGGTAGCGGCCCCCCCCGTGGGCCACGAGGTCCTCGAGGCGGGTGAATCGCGCGCCGCCTGGGAACAGCATGGCGAAATCGTCCGCGAGAAAGGAGCGCGCGGCCGCAAGATCGCGCCGCTCCATCGCACCGAGAAACGCAGGCAGCAGTTCTGTAGGTTTCATCATCCCGGGAGGGGGTCGCGACTGGACTGCATTCGGGCAATCCTGATTAGAATGAATATTACTCACTTTTCTGGGGGGCGGCGATGGTTGTGGACTTTCGGCAGTACACGCTGAAGACCGGCACGGTGCAGGCGTTCCTGGAGATGTTCCAGCAGGAGGGACTCGAACCGCAGCAGCGGATCCTGGGCAATTTCATGGGCCTGTACCGCACCGAGATTGGCGACGTCAACCAGATCATCATGATGTTCGGCTACGCGGATTCCGGCGTGCGGGAGCGGCGAAGAGCGGCCCTCTACAAGGATCCCGCCTTTGCTGCCTACCTGAAGAAGGCGCGCGAGCTGATTGTGAAGCAGGAAGTCCGCCTGCTGGTTGCCGCGCCCTGCAATCCCCGCATTGACGGCGTCGAGGCCTGAGCATGGCAGTCCTCCCGGTCGCGGAAGCCAGGTTCGAGTACTCAGTCCCGGTGCTCGTCATCGGCGCGGGGGCGTGCGGATTGACAGCGGCCCTCGCGGCGAAGGAGGCCGGCGCGGACGTACTGGTCCTCGAGCGCGACGCGAAGCCGACCGGCAGCACGACGCTCTCGACGGGCCTGATTCCCGCCGCCGGCACGCGCTACCAGAAGGCGCTCGGCATCGCGGACGCGCCGGAACTGCTCGCCGGCGACATCTGGCGCAAGGCGAAGGGCCAGACCGACCGAGCGATCGTCGATGCGGTTGCCGCCGCCTCCGGCCCGACGGTGGAGTGGCTCGCCGACCACCACGGCGTCGCGTTCAAGCTGGTCGAGGGCTTCCTCTATCCGGGGCACTCGGTGCTGCGCATGCACGGTACGCCGCATCGTACCGGTGAAGAACTCGAGAGCGCGCTGCTTGCCGCGGCCGGACGGCTGGACATCGACATCATGACCAGCGCCACCGCGACCGACCTCTTTGCGCAAAGCGACGGGCGCGTTACTGCGGTGCGCTTCAGCCGTCCGGATGGCACGCAGGAAACCATTGGCTGCGGTGCGCTCGTGCTTGCCTGCTGCGGCTTCGGCGGCGACAAGGAGATGGTGCGCCGCGAGATTCCCGAGATCGCCGATGCCGAGTTCTGGGGACACGTCGGCAACAAGGGTGACGCCGTCAAGTGGGGCCGCGAGCTGGGTGCGGCGCTCGCGGATCTGGGCAGCTACCAGGGTCACGGCGCGGTCGCGGTTCCCTATGGCAACCCGCTCAACTGGGGCGTGCTGATGAACGGCGGCTACCAGGTCAATTCGCTCGGCCTGCGGTTCTCGAATGAGGTGCGCGGCTACTCCGAGCAGGCGGTCGAGGTGATCGCGCAGCCCGGAAAAATCGCCTGGGACATTTTCGACGAGATCCGGGAGCGGCCGATTCTCGGCTTCGCCGACTACGAGGCAATCCACTCCCTCGGTGGCGTTCGCAAGGCCGCGAGCCTGAGCGAACTGGCCGCGCTGCTCGGGATCCCGGTGGACGCCCTGGCGCGCACCGACGCCGAAGTGAATTTGCGGAGGGAAGGCAAAGGCGAAGATCGCTGGCATCGTAGCTTCCGTGGAACGCAGCCGTTGCAGGCACCATTTTGCGCAGTCAAAGTCACCGGCGCGTTATTCCATACCCAGGGCGGCGTGGTGATTGGTGCCTCGGCCCGTGTCCTGCGCCCCGACCGTAGCCCGCTACCCAACATTTTCGCGGGCGGGGGCGCCGCCCGCGGGCTTTCGGGGCCGTCCAACTGGGGCTACTTCTCGGGGGCCGGGCTGCTCACCGCAACCACGCTCGGGCGCATCGCTGGCACGAGTGCGGGGCGGCTCGTTGCGGGAGGAAATGCGTGAACCGCGCGATGGTATTGAATCGCTTCGGCGGCCCGGAAGTACTCGAGATGTGCGCCGTTCCGGAGGTTGCGCCCGGCCCGGGCGAAATCCGCATCCGACATGCCGCCATCGGCGTCAATTTCACCGACGTGCACGGGCGCCGCGGAGACTACCGCGACCTTCACGATCTTCCCAAACCGCTCGTGCTCGGCATGGAGGCGGTCGGCGTAGTCGAGGCAGCCGGTCCCGGGGCGGAGCGGTTCCGGACCGGGGACCGCGTTGCCTACGCAACGCGCCCGCTCGGCGCGTATTGCGAGGCGCGGAATTTCCCGGCGGCGCGCTGCGTGCCGGTTCCCGCGGGACTTGCCGATGAGGTGGTGGCGGCGACCTTCCTCAAGGGTCTGACCGTCCACGTGCTAGTGCGGCGCGTGTTTCGCGTCGAGCCGCGGGCCTGGGTCGTGTTCCATTCGGCAGCCGGCGGCGTCGGCGCGCTCGCTGGCCAGTGGCTGCGCGCGCTCGGCGCCCGCGCGATCGGCATCGTGGGCTCGGCGGCCAAGGTCGCGAGTGCTCTGGAGAGCGGCTACGAGGCGGTGTTTGTGGATGGCCGCGACGATTGGCCCGCGCGGGTGCGCGAGCTGACCAGCGGCGCCGGCGTGGCGGTGGTCTACGACCCGGTGGGGCTCGCCACCTGGGAGGGCTCGATTGCCTGCCTCGGCAGTCGCGGCCGCCTGGTGTGCTTCGGCAATTCCTCGGGCTTGGTGCCGCCGCTTTCGGTGAATCTGCTGCGCGACCGCGGCAGCCTGTGGATCACCTGGGTGCGCTTTGGTGACTACACCGCGACGCCGGATGAGCTCGAGGCTGCGGCGCGCGACCTGTTCGATGCGCTCGGGGGCGGCCTGCTCCGCCCCCGCCCGCCGCGGACCCTGCCGCTTGCGCAAGCCGCGGAAGCGCATCGCCTGCTCGAGAGCCGCGAGACCACCGGCGCGCTCGTCCTGATTCCCTGAGTGCCGCGGCACGGGCCTTCCTTTCGCCATGGCAATGTCATAAACTGATTCGGCGCTTTCAGAACCTTTCACAACAATTAACACTTGGAGGAGTTCATGGCGAATCGTAAATCCCGGATCACCCGCCGCAGGTTCATCGGCGCCACTGCCGCCGCTTCGGTCGCCTTCGGCGTCCCCACCCTGCTGCGCGCCCAGGCCAAGCCGATCAAGGTTGGCCTAGTGCATCCGATTACCGGTTTCCTAGCCTACAGTGGCGGCCAATCGCGCATGGGCGCGATGCTGGCGATCGACGAAATCAACGCCGCCGGCGGCATCAAGTCGATGGGCGGGGCGAAACTGGAGGCGCTGCTCGGAGACAACCAGGCCAAGCCCGAGGTCGGCGTCAGCGTGGTGGAGCAGATGCAGGAGGCGGGCGTGTCGGCCTACATCGGCTGCTTCTCCAGCGCGGTCGCATTGCCCGCGACGCAGGCGGCGGCCAAGTACAACACGCCGTTCGTCATCGACGTGGGCGCCTCCGACAATATCGTCAACCGCGGCCTGAAAAACGTGTTCCGCCTCAAGCCCGGTTTCAACGCCTGCGTCGACGACGCGATCCTCGGCTTGGGCGAGATCAACAAGGCGGCCGGCAACCCGGCCAAGTCGGCCGTGCTGGTGCACGAGGAGTCCGAATTCGGCACCGGCACCGCGAAGCTCCTCGCTGGCAAACTCCCTTCGATCGGCGTCGAGGTGAAGGAAGTCATGAAGCACGCCAACCCGACGCGCGACTTCGCGAACCTGGCGCTGCGCATCCGTGGGCTGAAGCCCGACCTGCTGATCATGAGCAACTACCAGAACGAGTACGTGCTGCTGGCGCGCACGCTGCACCAGCAGAAGGTGGATCTGGTGGGCATGTTCTCGGTGCTGGGCGGCGGTTTCAACTACAAGTTCGTGCAGGAGCTGCCCGACGTCGCGCAGCACATGATCGACACCAACCACTGGTTCGACCCCACCAATCCGAAGGCGCAGGCGAAGAAAAAGCAGGTCGAGGCGAAGGGATCGCTGTTCACTTTCGAGGTCTACCTCAGCTACAACGCGGTGAAGTTCCTGGCCGAGGGGTTCGAGCGCGCGGGCTCCGCCGACAAGGACAAGGTCAACGCCGCGCTCGCCGCCTCCAGTTGGTCCGACCACTTCATGCCCTACGGGCCGACCAAGATGGTCAACGGCCAGAACACCGGCGGCAAGGCGTCGATCCAGCAGGCGAGCAAGAGCGACATAAACGTCATCTGGCCGACCAAGTTCGCCTCGGCGAAGCCGGTGTTCCCGAAACCGAAGTTCAGCTAAGTTACCGTAGCGCGACGAAGGGGCGGCCGCCTTGGATGCGACGATCCTTGGTGCCGCCGTCATCAACGGCCTGCTGCTCGGCGGCAGCTACGCCCTGGTGGCGGTCGGCCTGACGCTGATCTACGGCGTCCTCCACATCATCAATTTCGCGCACGGCAGCATGCTGATGCTGGCGATGTACGGTGCCTTTTTTCTGCTGACCAAGGCGAAAATTGATCCCTACGCGGCGATCCCGCTGATGGTGGTCGCCATGTTTGCCGCCGGATACGTCCTTTACCGCGGCCTGATCGGCCGCTTCAGCCACGGCAAGGATGAAAACATCCTCCTGATCACGCTTGGCCTGTCGATTGTGCTGGAGAATGTGGCGCTTTTCTTCTTCACGGGTGACTCGCAGACCATCACCGTCAGCTACTCTGACCGGATGGTGGCGCTCGGCCCGGCGCTGGTGCCGCTGCCCAAGCTGGTGTCGTTCGTGGCGTCGCTCGTGCTGTGCGCCGTGCTGGCGTGGTTCATCGCGCGCACCGATACCGGCCGCGCCATCCGGGCGGTGGCAAAGGAGCGCCACGGGGCACGCCTGGTCGGCATCGACGTGGAAAAGATCTTCGCCGTCTCCTACGGCATCGGCATCGCCTGCCTCGGCGCCGCTGCTTGCCTGCTGATTCCCTCGTTCTACGTCTCGCCTTCGGTCGGGCACCTGTTCGTGATCGTCGCATTCACCATCGTGGTGCTCGGCGGCATGGGCAGCTTTGTCGGCGCTCTGGTGGGCGCGCTGATCATCGGCCTTACCGAGTCGCTGAGCGGACTGTTCCTCGGCGAGGCGCTGGGCCAGATCGGAATTTCCCTCATCTTCATCCTGATCCTGCTCTTCCGGCCGACGGGACTGTTCGGAGGCGCGCGGTGAGGAGCTGGACCGTCCCCGCGGCACTGCTCGCCGTTGCGCTCGCCTACCCGTTCGTGTTCCGCAGCAACTTCGCGATCAACTTTGGCGTCCTGGTGCTGTTTTTCGCGCTCATCGGGCAGGCCTGGAACATCGCCGGGGGCTTCGGCGGACAGCTTTCCTTCGGACATGCGGTGTTCTTTGGCACGGGCGCGTATTGCTCGACGATCCTCCAGCTCAAGCTGGGCTGGAACCCCTGGCTGGGACTCGGCGCTTCGGCGGCGGCTGGCGCGCTGGTCGGCGCGCTCATCGCGGCGCTGTCGTTCCGCTTCGGGCTGCGGGGTTCGTACTTCGCGCTCATCACGCTGGCCTTCGCCGAGGCGTTCCGCATCCTGACCAACGCGGTGGAATTCACCGGTGGTGGGCTGGGCCTGCTCATTCCGCTCAAGCGCGGCGCGGCGAACTTCCAGTTCGACGAGCGCATTGGTTTCTACTACACCATCCTCGCGCTGACCGTGCTGTCGATCGGCATCGCGGTCTGGCTGAAGCATTCGCGCTTCGGCGCGCGGCTCGCGGCGATCCGCGAGAACGAGGATGCAGCGCGCGCCCTGGGCATCGATACCTATCGCGAGAAGGTCAAGGTGATGGCGCTCTCGGGTGCCTTGTGCGCCCTTGGCGGCACTTTCTATGCACAGTACTACCTCTACATCGATCCGACGGTCGCGTTCGGGGTGGACAAGTCGGTCGAGATGCTGCTGGTCAGCATGATCGGCGGAACCGGCACCGTGTACGGGCCGCTGATCGGCTCGTTCCTCATCACGCTGGTCGGCGAGTACACCCGCGCCGTGACCAATGCACAGGGGCTCTCGCTCATCATCTACGGCGGCCTCCTCATCCTGATCATCGGCTTCCTGCCCAACGGGCTGGTCGACCTGTTCAAGCTGCGCTGGAGGCGCAAGAGGCGTGCTTGAAGCCCGCCGACTGTCGAAGATTTTCGGCGGCCTGCGCGCGGTCGACGGCGCGAGCCTCGATGTGGCCGAAGGATCCATCGCTGGGCTGATCGGCCCGAACGGTGCAGGCAAGACCACGCTGTTCGCCGCGCTCACCGGATTCCTCGCGCCCGACGAGGGAAGCGTTCGCTTCTGCGGCGAGGACATCACCGGCCGGCCGCCCCACCTGATCTGCCGCCACGGCATGGTGCGCACCTTCCAGATTACGCAGCCTTTCGCCCACCTGAGCGTGCGCGAGAACATCATGGTGGGCGCCTACCTGTGCACGCCCGACCGGGCGCTGGCGTCGGCGCGGGCCGAGGCGATCGGGCGGCAGGTGGGCATGGCGGACCTGCTCGAGCGCACCGCCTCCGGCCTGACGGTCGCCGGGCGCAAGCGCCTGGAGCTTGCGCGCGCGCTGGCGACGCAGCCG
>SXNB01000180.1 GCA_005777205.1 Burkholderiales bacterium
GTTCTCGACGCAGTCGCCGCAGAACGTGCACTCGAAGGAGCAGACCCACGCCTCCGCGCTGGCCGGCGGCAGCGCGCGGTTGCAGTTCTCGCAGGTTGGGCGCAGTTCGAGCATTGCCTTCAGCCCTTCTGCGCCGGCTGCGGATGCGCGCGCCGCATGCTCGGCGACAGCACCTGGTCTGAAACGCGGAAATCCCAGACCGCGGCCCCCCCGCTCGCGGCGAATTCCGCCACCGCCTGCGGCAGGTCGTCGAGACGCTTGAAGGTTCGTCCGGGAAGGCCAAAGCCGCGCGCGATCCCGGCAAAATCGCAGTAGCCGAACACCGAGCCGTCGTCCGGGAATCCCTCGGCGCGCAGTTTGTGCACTTCCGACCCGTAGGCACCGTCGTTCACGACGACGACGAGGATCCTCAACCCGTGGCGGCGGATGGTCTCCAGCTCCTGCACGTGCATCATCACGCTGCCGTCGCCGTCGAACAGCACCACCGGCCGGTCGGGGCGCGCCGCTGCGACGCCCATGGCGAAGGAAACGCCGTTGCCGATGGCGCCAAATTCGCGGATGGTGAGGAAGCGCGCCTGCGGCCGGGAGGGCATCTGGGCGAAGAACCAGGAGCAATGGCCGCCGGAATTCACCATCTCCCAGTCGCGCGGGAGGTGCTTCTCCAGCGCCTCGACCACGTCACGCGGGTCTAGCAGTCCCGGGGCGATCGCGAACTTCATGCTGTCAGGCTTCGAATCGCGGATGCGCGCGGCGATCTCATCGCTCCGCCAGTGCCTTTTTCGGGCGGACAGCGCCGCGGCAAGCGCCTCGACGCCCAGCCGTGCATCGGCGCGCAGGTGGTGGCGCGCCACTTCCTGCCCCTGACTGACCGCCACCGGATCAATGTCGACCTGGAGCATCTGCGCCTTGGGCCAGAGCTGGCCGCCGCCACCCGCGTGGTAGGCAAGCGAGCTGCCGACCGCGATCACGAGGTCGGCCTGCTTCAGGTACTCCAGGCCCGCTTCCGGTGTGTAGCTGCCCGAGATGCCGAGGCAGAAGGGATCGTCGTGGAACAGGCCGCGCGCGGGCAAGGTCGTCGTCAGCAGGCCGCCCACCTTCGCCGCCAGCGCGCGGCACGCGGGCCCGGCGCCGGCCTCGACTGCGCCAAGCCCGGCGAGGACGACGATCCGTTGCGCGCCGGCGACCAATTGCACCGCGCGGGCGACATCATCGGGATGCGCCGGGATCGGCGACGGTTGGGGCAGCAGGTCGCGCGAGGGCCTGGGCAGGTCCGATTTTCCTTCCCAAGGGCGGTCCTGCAGATCGAACGGCACGCCGATCACCACCGGCCGGCGCTCGCGCCTCGCCTGCAGGAAGGCGTCGCGCACCGCCACCGGCATGCGCGCCACCATGTGCAGGCGGTGGTAGGCGGCTCCGGTCGCGGCGATGAGTGGCGCCTGGTCGAGTTCCTGGTTGTACCAGCCGCTCTTCAGCGGCGATTCGCCCGCGAAAATGACCAGCGGCAGGTGCGCGCGCACCGCGGCGGGCAGGGCCGTGATGGCCTGCGTCAGGCCCGGCCCGCAGGTGACCGTGGCCACGCCGACGTCCGATTCCTTGCGCGCGTACGCCATGGCCGCAGCCACCGCGCAGTGCTCGTGGCGCACGTAGAGCATGCGCACGCCTAGCGCGGCGAGGCTCGCCGCCCAGTTCATGTTCGCGTCACCCAGCAGCGCGAAGCAGGTGCGCACGCCCTCCTGCCGGAAGGCCTGCGCGAGGACGCCGTGGACCCGGGGCTTCGAATCGTTTTGCATTACGGCAACTCCAGGCTGCGTTGGGAGCGAGTGGCGCATTCCAATGTGTAACCGATCGGTTACATTAAGCCTATTCTAGAGCCCCGGCATGGAAAATCCGGAGGCTTTCAGCTCGCTGATGACCTGCTGCTCCTGCTCGGGGGCGAGTTCCGTGAGCGGCGGGCGCACGGTCCTCCACGCCGGATCATTGCTGAAGTGCGCGGTGACCGCCTTCAGCGCGGGAATCATCGGCACCTTCTGCATGATCTTTCGCGTGACGTTGATGCCGGCCTGCAACTCGTCGGCCCTGCCAGTGTTCCAGTTCTTGTAGACCTCGGAAATCGCCCCCGGATTGACGTTGCCGGTGGCGGTGATGCAGCCCTTGCCGCCGGCGCGCAGGCCATCGAGCAGGAACACTTCGCTGCCTGGGAAGACATCGAAGCCGGCATCCTTGAACTGGTCCAGCATGGCCTTGGTGTTCGACCAGTCGCCGGAGGAATCCTTGGCGCCGGCGACGATGCCGGGATAGCGCGCGAGCAGCATCTCGACCAGCTTCAGCGTGATGCCGACATTCGCCACCGGAGGGATGTGGTAAAGGTAAAGGCGCAGGCGCTCGTCGCCGACGCGCTCGATGATTTCGCAAAAACTCCGGAACAGGCCTTCGTCGGACACGT
This sequence comes from Burkholderiales bacterium, assembly GCA_005777205.1. Lineage (GTDB taxonomy): Bacteria > Pseudomonadota > Gammaproteobacteria > Burkholderiales > SG8-39 > RBG-16-66-20. The sequence goes on from SXNB01000180.1 coordinate 2,444, forward strand.
CCTTGTAATAGAACGGCGGCAGCATCAGTACGCCGCCGCAGCCCAAGCGCACGGCCTCGCGGGTCATCTTGACCGAATCCGTGAGCGCGCAGTGGCCGGTGCCGGGCATCAGCGCCGAGGCCGGCACGCCGCCCTTCACCAGCGCTTCCAGCAGTTCCAGCTTCTCGTCCACCGACATCGAGTTGGCCTCGCTGTTGGTGCCGAACACCGCTAGTCCCGCGCAGCCGCTCTTCATGAGCCAGCGGCAGTGCTTCACGAACCGGTCCACGTCGGGTGAGAGGTCCTTCCTGAACGGGGTGACGACGGGCGAGAGCACGCCCTCGATTCGCTTTTGGGCCGTGGCGGGTTTCATGTCGGGTCCGGGGTCCAGTTTGCAGGAAAGAGGCCGGATTATAGGTCGCTCGGGTACACTTTTCGCCCATGCCCGCCATCGACCGCGCCGTTTCCATCGCCGACCTGCGCGCGCTGGCGAAGCGCCGCCTGCCGCGGGCCATTTTCGATTTCTTCGACGGCGGTGCCGAAGACGAGCTCACGCTGCGCGCCAACCGCGCGGCTTTCGAGGGCGCGCGCCTGCTGCCGCGGGTGCTGCGCGATGTGTCGAAGGTCGATCCTGCCTGCGAGATCCTCGGCCTCCCGGCGGGCAGGCCGTTCGTGGTCGCGCCCACCGGTGGCGCGGGCATTGCCTGGCCAGGGGTGGACATCGGCATTGCACGCGCCGCCGCCGCCGCCGGCATTCCCTACACCCTGTCCACCAACGCCACCGCCTCCATCGAGGAGGTCGCGGACCAGGTTCAGGGCCGCCTCTGGTTCCAACTCTATGTGCTGCGCGAGCGCGGCTTCGTGGAGAAGCTCGTCACGCGCGCCGAAGCTGCGGGCTATGAGGCGCTGGTGCCCACGGTGGATCTGGCCACGGGAGGCAAGCGCGAGCGCGACACGCGCAATGGCTTCTCGATTCCCCCCCGGCTGAACGCGCGCCTGCTGCTGGATGGCGCGCTGCACCCGGCCTGGGCCTGGCGCATCGCGCTGCATGGCGGGTTGCCCGATTTCGCCAGCGTCCGAGGGTATCGCGGGTCGCGCGAGCGTGGTTTGGCGCTGGCCTCCTCGGTGGGGCGCGATACCGACCCGGCCTTCGACTGGGATGACCTCGCCCGCCTGCGTGAGCGCTGGAAAAAGAAGCTCGTGGTGAAGGGCGTGAGCCGGGTGGAGGACGCCGAGCGCTTGGCGGCGCTTGGCGTGGACGGGGTCTGGGTGTCCAACCATGGCGGGCGCCAGCTCGACGGCGCGGTAGCCTCGCTTGAGGCCATGGCGCCCATTGCGCGTGCGGTGGGCGGTCGCATGGCGGTGCTGATGGACGGCGGCGTGCGGCGCGGCGTGGATGCCCTGAAGGCGCGCGCACTGGGCGCCCAGGCGGTGTGCGTGGGCCGCCCCGTGCTCTACGGGGGCGGCGCTGGCGGCGCCGCGGGCGCTGAGCGCGCGCTCGCGATTCTGGCCACCGAGCTCGAGCGCGCGATGCAGCTCTGCGGCGTGCGCACCATGGCCGAGGTCACGCCCGACCTTGTCGCGTCCTGATTAGCCCGGCCGGACCGCAATCGAAACGGCCAGTCCAGGTGGTTGTCAGGAATCGGGGTTTTCTGTCAAAGTTGGCTTCCACGAGGAGGGACAATCCATGAGACCGATTCGGGCCGCCGTACTGACACTAGTCGCCGCCGCCCTTGCGCTGCCGGCATTCGCGCAGGACTACCCGAACAAGCCGATCCGCCTGATCCTGGCTTATGCCGCCGGGGGCGCCATGGACTTGAGCGGACGCGTCATCGCGCCCATCCTGCAGCAGCAAATGGGTCAGCCGGTGATCGTGGAGAACCGCACCGGGGGCGCCGGCAATATCGGCGCTGAGGCGGTGGCGAAGGCCGCGCCGGACGGCTACACCATCCTTTTTTTCGCTGACGCCTACACCATCGCTCCGTCTCTGTTCGCGAAGCTGAACTATGACCCGGTCAAGGACTTCATCCCGGTGACGCAGATGGTGAGCGGGGCCCACATCCTGGTGGGCCATCCCTCGGTACCGGCGAACACGCTGCCCGAGCTGATTGCCTATGCCAAGGACAATCCGGGCAAGCTCTCCTTCGGCACCCCGGGCAACGGCTCGCCGCAGCACCTCGCCGCCGAGCTGTTCAAGTCCCTCGCCGGCAACCTGGATATCGTCCATGTGCCTTACAAGGGCGGCGGCCAGGTCATCGGCGACGTGGTTGGCGGCACTATTCCGCTCGCCTCGCTCGGCCTGCCCCCGTCGGTGCCGCACATCAAGGCAGGCAAGCTGAAGGCATTCGCGGTCACCAGCAAAGCGCGCCAGGCGCTGCTGCCCGATACACCCACCTTCCAGGAGGGCGGCGTGCCCGGGTTCGAAACCGTGCAATGGTGGGGACCTGCGGTACCCGCCGGCACGCCGGCACCGATTGTGAAGCGCCTGTTCGACGAATTCGGCAAGGCGTTGCGCGATCCTGCGTTCATCGATCGAGTCGGCAAGGCCGGGCTGGCGCCCGCGCCCAGCGCATCCCCCGAGGCGTTCGCCAGCTTCATCAGATCCGAGATCGCACGCTGGGCGCCGGTGGTGAAGAGCACCGGCGCGAGGGTGGACAATTGACCGCAGGGCAGGCAATCCGCCGCCCCAACATCCTGTTCATCACCTCGGACCAGCAGCGCGGCGACTGCTACGGCTTCGAAGGGCGCAAGGTCAAGACGCCCCACCTGGACGCGCTGGCGCGCGATGGCACGCGCTTCTCCGCGTGCATCACGCCCAATCTCGTCTGCCAACCCTCCAGGGCCTCCATCCTGACCGGCCTGCTGCCGCTGACGCACGGCGTCTCTGACAACGGCATCGAACTCGACCCGGCGCTGGGCGAGGGCGGGTTCGCGGGCGTGTTTGCGAAGGCGGGCTATCGCACCGGCTACATCGGCAAGGCCCACTTCGCGACCTCGCACACCTTCGAGTCCACCGGCTCGCCGGAGTGCCGCAATACCGACCAGCCGCAGGATTGGACCGGACCCTACATGGGATTCCAGCACGTCGAGTTGATGGTAGAAGGCCACAACCACTGGCTGCCGATGAAACCGCCGCGCGGGCAGCACTACGAGCGCTGGTTCCACAAGGATGGCCGTGGCGAAGAATTGCAGCGGCTATACGAGACCAAGCTGCCGCCGCTGTCGAGCGCGATGCAGACCTTCCATTCCGGCCTGCCGGTCGCGTTCCACAATTCCACCTGGATCGGTGACCGCACCATTGACTACATCACGACGAACCAGGACCAGCCGTTCTGCGCCTGGGCCTCGTTCCCGGATCCGCACCACCCCTTCGATGCGCCCGAGCCCTGGAGCCGGCTGCATCACCCGGACGAAGTGGATCTGCCCGAGCACCGGACGCTGGACCTGGAGCGCCGGCCGTGGTGGCACCGCCAGAGCCTGGAGGGCAAGCCGCAGATCGTGCCGCACCTGGCGAAAATTCGCACCGAGTACTCGCGCATCCCTGCACAGTCCGACCAGCAACTGCGCGAACTCATCGCCAACTACTACGGCATGATTTCCCTCATCGATCACAACGTCGGCCGCATCCTGCTCGCGCTGGAGAACCTGGGCCTGCAGCGCGACACGCTGGTGGTCTACTCCACCGACCACGGCGACTGGTTGGGCGACCACGGCCTGATTCTGAAGGGGCCGATGGCGTATGACGGATTGCTGCGCATCGGGTTGCTGGTGCGCGGGCCGGGGGTGCCCAAGGGAAAGGTCGTTGGTGACCCAGTGTCCACGCTCGACCTGCCGGCCACCTTCGCCGACTACGGCGGGGTTTCGTTCGGCCGCACCGTCCACAGCCGCAGCCTGCGCGGCCTGATCGAGGGCGGCGGCAGCCGCGACTTCGCGCTCAGCGAGTGGGACCTGCGCGCCTCGCGCTCCGGCGTGGATGTGGACCTTCGCACCGTGCGCACGAAGACGCACAAGCTCACCGTCGACCTCAACAGCGGCGCGGGCGAGCTCTATGACCTCGGCGGCGACCCGAAGGAAATGGACAACCTGTTCAGCGAGAAGGCTCCGGGGGCGGCGCAGAAGGAACTCATCGACATGATCCGCAGCCGGCCACAGGACATCGCGCCACGCAAGGCGCAGGTGGGAATGGCATGACGAGACCCACGAATCTGCTCGTCATCATGTCCGACGAGCACGACCCGCGCTGGATGGGCGCCTCGGGCAACAAGCTCGTCCAGACGCCGAACCTGGACAAGCTCGCCGTGCGCGGCACGCGCTTCAGCGACGCCTACACCACTTGCCCGATCTGCGTCCCGGCGCGTGCCGCCTTCGCCACCGGGCGCTACATCAACCAGATCGGCTATTGGGACAACGCCGACGCCTACGAGGGCGCGATCCCGAGCTGGCACCACGTGCTGCGCAAGGCCGGGCACCATGTCGCCTCGGTGGGCAAGCTGCACTTCCGCGGCCTCAAGGGCGACGACCATGGCTTCTCGGAGGAAATCATTCCGATGAACGTGTTGGACGGCAAGGGCGACCTCTATGGCCTGCTGCGCGGCGAGAACATGCCGGTGCGCACCGACGGCAAGAAGATGGCCGGACTCGCCGGTCCCGGCGAGTCCGAGTACACCTGGTACGACCGTGAGATCACGGCGCGCGCGCAGGTCTGGCTGCGCGAGGAGGCGCCCAGGCACGGCGACAAACCCTGGGTCCTGTACGTCTCAATGGTGGCGCCGCATTTCCCGCTCAAGGCGCCGCCGCATTGGTACTACCGCTATTATGGAAAAACCCCGGAGCCCAAGCTGTACGGGCCGAACGAGCGCTTGCCGCATCCGGCTGACCGCGATCAGTCCGAGAACACGGGCTACGACTCGCACTTCGACGCCGCCGCCGTGAAGCGCGCCCGCGCCGGCTACCTCGGCCTGGTGTCGTCTCTGGATGAAAACATCGGTCATTTGCTGAATACCCTGGGCGACTGCGGCTACGCCGGCACCACGCGCGTGCTGTACACCTCCGACCATGGCGATAACCTCGGCGCGCGCGGCCTCTGGGGCAAGCAGATCCTCTACCAGGAGGCGGCGGCGGTACCCCTGATCCTCGCCGGCCCCGGCGTGCCCGAGGGTCAGGTGCGCAGCGCAGCCGCAAGCCACATCGATGTCTACCCGACGGTGCTGGAGTGCGTCGGCTCGGATGCCGCGCCCGGGCAGGGCGTATCCCTGTTTCGCATGGCGGGCGGCGAGGCGCCCAAGCGCAACGTGCTCTCCGAATATCACGCCTCGTCCGCGAAGTCGGGCGAGTACATGATCCGTCACGGCAGGTGGAAGTACACCTATCACGTCCACTACCCAGACCGGCCGCAGTTGTTCGACCTGGCGTCCGACCCGGAAGAACGGAATGACCTCGGAACCGACCCGGCACACAAGGCGGTGGCGAAGGACTGTGAAGCCCTCCTGCGCGGCATGCTGGACCCGGAGGACGTGGACCGGCACGCCAAGAAGCGCCAGCAGGAGCTGGTGGATGCCAACGGCGGCTACGACAAGGTGAAGAAAATCGGTGGCTTTGGCTACTCGCCGCCGCCGGGCTACAAGGCGGAGTTTACCTAGTCAGCAACATAGTCAGAAACAATTGGTAACACCTGCCGCCGTAGCCGGTGGCAGGATAGGCGCATGGTTCAGGCTCGATTGCCCGTGATCCGGTTTTTCGGTTTGGCGCTCCTCTCCCTCGCCGCAACCGCCTACGCGCAAGCACCGGAGGACGCTGCCGCTTGGCGCGCGGCATCGCGCCTGGGTTACACGCCGACCCCCGCGCTGGTCCAGGCGATCTCGTCACACCCCCGGGGCGCGCGAGGTTGGGCGGCCGACGAAGTGGAGCGCGCTTTCGCCGCCACTCGCGAAGCGGCCAGGACGCCCGTGCACCTGGCCACCCTCCAGCACACGATTCCTGCCGGATTTGCCGAGTTCCGCGCCGAACGCGAGACGCTGCGCCGCGTGCGCGCCGAATCCGAAATGCGTCCCGCGCGGCAGGACCTGTCCACCCGGCGCACGGCGCTGGAAGCCGCGTCCTGGCGGCTTCTCGCCTGCTCAAACCCGGAACTGGAGAATCCACTGGCGGCGCGCCTCACCGAGTTCTGGTTCAACCATTTCAACGTGTTCGCCGGCAAGGGGACGGTGCGACCCTTCGTCGGGCACTACGTGCTGCATGCCATCCGGCCCAACGTGCTGGGTCGCTTCGAGGATCTCCTGCTCGCCACGGCGCGCCATCCGGCGATGCTGTTCTACCTTGACCAGGCGCAGAGTGTGGCCGAGGGCATCAACGGACCCTTCGGTGGCGCGCGGGGCCTGAATGAAAACTATGCTCGTGAACTGATGGAACTGCACACGCTGGGCGCCGGGGGCGGCTATGCGCAGGGCGATGTGCGCGAGCTGGCGCGCATCCTCACCGGCTGGACAGTGGACCCATCCGCCGAGTCCGGGTTCCGTTTCGTGCCGCGCCTGCATGACCAAGGCGAAAAAACCCTACTGGGCCGGACCTTCAGCGCCGATGGCGAACGCGAAGGGCGGCAGGCGATCACTCTTTTGGCAGGGCATCCGGCAACGGCTCGGCGCGTGGCGCTGCGCATGGCACAGTGGTTCGTGTCGGATACGCCTCCCGCGGCGCTGGTCGACGGGCTCGCGGCCGAGTTTCGCGCTAGCGGCGGCGACCTGCGCGCCGTGCTGCGCAAGCTGGTGGCCGCGGAGGCGTTCTGGGACGGGCGCCAGCAGCTGTTCAAGACACCCTACGAGTTCGCTTGCTCCGTGCTCGCGGCGACAGGCCAGTCGGAGCCCGAGCGTCTCGACCAGACGCTGCGCTTCCTCACCGGTGCCGGGCAGCCAGTACACGACTGGCAGACGCCCGACGGTTACAAGACGGATGCGCGCACCTGGCTCGCGCCCGAGGCGCTGACGCGGCGCGCGGACTTCGCGCTTGCCCTTAGCCGTGACGCAGCGCCGCCCGAGCACTACCGGCGGTTTCTCTCGTCGCGCACCCGCGAGCGGATTGCGCAGGAACCGGCAGCGCTGCAGGGCATGCTGGTACTCGCCAGCCCGGAGTTCATGCACAAATGAACCTGTCGCGGCGCCTGCTCCTGCGGGCGGCGGTTTCGGCTGGCGCGCTCGCCTTCGCGCCGCGCGTCTTTGCGCAGTCGGCGCCGATGCTCGAGGGCGGCCGGTTGGTGGTGGTGTTCCTGCGAGGCGCCTATGACGGGCTTTCGGCCTTCGTCCCCTACGCGGATCCGGACTACGAGCGCCTGCGCCAGGCCACGCGCATTCCCGCGCCCGACGGTGGCGAGGGCGCGGCGATCCGGCTCGACGAGCGCTTCGCCCTGCATCCGACGCTCGCGCCGGTGCTGCCAATGTGGCGCGACGGCATCCTGGCAGTCGTGCCCGCTGCGGGTTCGCCTGATCCGACGCGCTCGCATTTCGAAGCGCAGCATCACTGGGAAACCGGCATGCCGGGCAGAAACAGCGAGGCGCCGGGGTGGATGAACCGGCTGGCTTCGATGGACCCCGCCGGCTTGCGCGAGCAGCGCCTGGTCGGCGTGGGCGAAGCCAATCCACGCATCCTCGCCGGAGACCTGCGCGCGAGGCTGGTGCCGCGCGGGCCGCAGGCGGCGAACAAGGGCGTGGTCGGCAATGAGCGTGTGCGGCTTGCGCTGGCGGACATTTACGCTGCGGACGGCAGGCTCGCGGAAGCGTTTCGCGCGGGAACCGACAGCCGGATGGAGACCGCGCGCGATCTGGCGAACGAGATGATGCAGGCGGACAACGGCGCTGGGCCGGCTGCCGGACTGGTGCAGGCCTCGCGCCAGCTAGTCTCGCTGATGCGCGCTGGGCGGCAATTGCGCCTGGGCTTCCTCTCGGCTGGAGGCTGGGACACGCACGCCAATCAGGGCGGCGTGCAGGGGCAGCTTGCCAACCAGCTGGGGGGCCTCGCGCGCGCGCTGGTCGAGTTGCGTGCCGGCCTGTCGCAACCCGGGGACCTGATTCTGGTGATGAGCGAATTCGGCCGCACCGCGGCCGAAAACGGCACGCGTGGCACCGACCATGGCCGCGGCAACGCGCTGTGGCTGATCGGTGAGCGCGCCGCGGGAGGGCGCATGCACGGCCAATGGGATGGGCTCGCGCGCGGCAACCTCAACGAAGGCCGCGACCTGCCGGTGCGGCACGATTTCCGCGCCGTCATCGCGCAGGCGCTGGCGCGCAACTTCCGCTTGCCGGAGAGTCGTCTGGCGGACCTGTTCCCCGGCGCCGCGTGGGATACGCGGCTGGACGGGTTGGTCAAACGGGCCTAGCGGGCTTTGCTTGGGGACCGGCTCTTCGCGGTCGACTTGCGGGACGGTCCGTTCCAGCGCCTGACCAGCGCGCTGTCCAATCCGTACAGGTCCAGCACCCGGCCGACGCTGTGGTCGACCATGTCCTCAATGGTTCGCGGGGCGCTGTAGAACGCCGGCATGGGCGGAGCGATCACCGCGCCCAACTCCGCAGCCTGTACCAGCAGTCGGCAATGCCCCAGGTGCAGTGGCGTCTCGCGTGGCATCAGCACCAACCGGCGCTGCTCCTTCAGCACCACATCCGCGGCACGGACGATGAGGGTGTCGGCGTAGGAGTGGACGATGCCTGACAGCGTTTTCATGGAGCAGGGCGCCACGATCATCCCCGCAGTGCGGAAGGACCCGCTGGACACGCTAGCGGCGAGGTCCTGGTCGCTATGCACTTCGTCCGCAAGCGACTCCACATCCTTCAGCTTGCGGCTGGTCTCCAGGCCAATAGTCAGCTTGCCGCTCTTGGTGATGATGAGGTGGGTCTCGACCTTGCGCAGGGCGCGCAGCGCCTCGAGCAGGCGGATGCCGTAGATGGCTCCGCTGGAGCCGGTGATGGCGACGATGAGGCGCATAAACGCATCTTAGCGCCAGGCGTGATTTAAGTGCGATAACACGCAGTTAAATCGGCGTGTCTGCGGCGGTGTCAATAAAATGTACATTGCCCGGGCCATAAGAAAGATTGCGATTGCACCTAATCCGATGTAAGGTGGGCGGGCATGTTGTGCGAACCGCGCCCGGAGTTCGACCTCGAGCACCATCCCTTCTTCTGTATGACGCAGGCCATTGCTGCGCGCGATGCGGCGCTCGCCGGGGAACTGAAGGCGCACGGGCTGAGGGTGCCTGAATGGCGCGTGCTGGCCGCCCTCTACGCCCGCAAGCGACTGTCCATGCGCGAACTCGCCGACCTGTCCTCCATCGACCGCACCACGTTGAGCCGCACCGTGGACCGGATGCAGGAAACCGGCTGGGTGACGCGCCTCGCCGACAGCCACGACCTGCGGGTCACGCGCCTGGCGCTGACCGCTTCAGGCGAGCGCATGTTCGCGCGCATCTGGCCGACCATGGAGCGGCTGAACCGCGCCGCGGTGGAAGGCTTGCCGCCCGGCGCGGTACAGATGCTCGCCTGGACGCTTGGGCGCATGAAGGACAACCTGGATCGCGAAGCGCCGGCAAGACGGGACGCCGCATAAGCGGCGTGGCAGGACGCCGCATCGAACACAAAGAGGCCTCAATGAAGACGAACCACAAGCCGAATTTCAGGAAAATGGTCGAGCCCGACCGCGTGCGCAAGGAGGTCTACACCGACGAGGAGATCTTCCAGCACGAGATGGAACGCATCCACGAGACGGTGTGGATCTACTGCGGCCACGATAGCCAGGTGAAGAACACCGGCGACTACGTCACGGTGCAGATTGGGCGCCAGCCCATGATCATGGTTCGCGGCAAGGACCGGAAAGTCAACGTTCTCTACAACCGCTGCCCGCACCGCGGCAACATGATCTGCGGCGACATGAAGGGCAACACCGGCGACCAGTTCCGCTGCTCTTACCACGCCTGGACCTTCCACCACGACGGCAAGCTGAAGAACATCCCGATGATGGAATCGGGCTACAAGGGCACGCGCCTGAACAAGGACAGCCCTGAGCTCTGCATGAAGCGCGCCGCGCGCGTGGAGGTGTATCGCGGCTTCGTGTTCGCCAGCCTCGCCAAGGACGGGCCGTCGCTGAAGGAATTCCTCGGCGAGGCCATCGTCGCCTTCGATGACATGTGCGACCGCGCGCCCGAGGGCGAGGTCGAGATCGTGCCCAACTGCTTCCGCGTCATTCAGCACTCGAACTGGAAGCTGTTCATGGAGAACCAGATCGACGCCCTGCACCCCTCGGTGGTGCACCAGTCCACCGGGCGCGCGGCGCATGAGGTGGAGAAGCAGTTGGCGAAGAAGGCCAAGTCGGGCGAGGCGCCGCTCTCCTACCACATGCTGTCGGCGTTCGCGACCGTGACCATCGACAAGTGGGACAACTTCCAGACCATCAACTACCCCTACGGCCACTGCGTCCTCGCCGGCTACATGGGCCTGCGGCCGCAGGACCCGGACACGCTCGCCTACGACAAGGTCATGCTCAAGGCCTACGGCAGGAAGCGCTTCGAGGAGATCATTGGGGTCAACATCCACCACGTGCTGGTCTATCCGGGCCTCTCAGTGCAGTCACCGCTGCAGCAGCTGCGCGCGGTGCGGCCTCTGGGCGTGGACCGCACGATGACCGAGATCTGGCACTTCCGCCTCAAGGGCGCGCCCGAGCCGATCTACCGCCGGTCGCTCGCCTACTACAACCTGGTGAATTCGCCGGCGACGCTGATTAACGCCGATGACCTGGAGAATTTCTGGAAGTGCCACATCGGCCTGACATCGGATGGCGGCGACTGGGTCAGCTTAGCGCGCCACCACGGCCGTGATATCGAGAAGAACGGCGTGGTCTCCTCGGGCCCGAACATGGGAACCTCGGAGGCGCCGATGCGCAACCAGATGAAGGCTTGGGCGAAGTACATGAGCAGCGCCGCGCAGGGAGGCTTGCGATGAGTGACCTGCAGCTGCAGCACGAGGTCGAGCAGTTTCTTTACCGCCAGGCCGAATTGCTGGACGGGAAGCAGTGGCAGGCGTGGACCGGGCTGTTCACGGCCGACGGGATCTACTGGATGCCGCCCGATGCCTCCTACAAGACCTGGGACGGGCAGCCGGCGATTTTCGCCGAGGACCGGAACCTGATGGCGGTGCGCATGGGACGCGTGCTGCACCCGGACGCCTGGTCACAGCGGCCGCTGTGGGGAACCAACCACGTGGTGTCTAACGTGGTGATCCGCAAGGCGGCCAAGAACGGGGATGTCGAGGTCACCTCGCGCTTCCACATGATGGAGCTGCGGCGCGACGACGTGCGGCACTTTGCCGGCCAGTACACGCACCACCTGGTGAAGGTAAAGAAAGGCTACGCCATCAAGCTGCAGCGCGTGGACATGACCAACGCACAGGCGGCCTACGATTACGTGCTGCAGGTCTGGGTCTAGGCGGCGCTCAGGCTGAGGCGCGGAACCCGCGCACGTAGTCCGGCGCGGTGAACACCCAGTCGATGGCCTGGTAGTGCTGCTCCGGCGTGCGCGGCATGAAGATATCGTTGCGCACCTTGCGCTGCACCCCGTCGGGCACATGGAAGATCTGGCCAACCAGGCGCGCCGAGAGCTGGACCCGCGAAGCGCGCACCAGGCGCAGGTCCTGGTAGGCGCAGAAGGCTTTCGGGAAATCGCCATCGGCCTGCTCCGCGCAGGTCGCCATGCAGACCGCGTCCTCGTAGGCCATCGCCGCGCCCTGCGCCAGGTACTGCAGCATCAGGTGCGCCGCGTCCCCCAGCAGCGCCACCGGCCCGTCGCACCAGTTCTCTACCGGCTCGCGATAGCGCAGCATCCAGCGCTTGTAGGACTTCGGCGTCTTCATGAGGCGCATCGGCAGCTCGCAGTTGTGCGCGAACAGCGGCAGCACCTCGTCGGGAGAGGCTTCCTCGTTGTGACCGCTCTTCACGGCGCTGCCGATGACGGTAGCCACAAGGTTGAACAGCTCCCAGCCGCGTAGCGGGTAGTGGACGATGTGCGTGTTGTTTCCGGCCCACAGGGTGGCCGCCGCCCAGCGCAGCTGCTCTGGCATGTCCGCGGCTGCCAGCACCGCGCGGTAGCAGATGTGCTCGGTGGGTGCCGGGTCGCCGTCGCCGACGATCTTCTGCCGTAATGCCGAGCGCCAGCCGTCGGCGCCCACCAGTGCGGCGCCCGCTACGCGGCTGCCGTCGGCGAGCTGCACCGAGACGCCGCCGGATTCCACGTCGTAGCCGGTGACACGGCTGCGGGTGCGCAATTCGATGCGCTCGGGCCGTGCGCAGCAGCCGTCGAGGAAGGCCTTGTGGATGTCAGCGCGGTGCGTCACTGCGTAAGGGTTGCCGTAGCGCTCATGGAAATGCTTGTCGACCGGGATATCGATGATACGCTCGCCCGAGACGCCATCCATCATCTGCAGGCGCTCGATGAATACTGCCTCCTTCTTCACCAACCCGCCGACGCCGAGGGCGTCGATGGCGTGCCAGGCGTTGGGCGCGAGCTGGATGCCGGCACCAAGTTCGCCGAAATTGTTTGCCTGCTCGAGGACGATAACCTTGAAGCCCTTCAGGGACAGGGCGAGCGCGGTGGCGAGGCCGCCCAGGCCGCCGCCAGCAATCACGACAGGTTTCGCGCTCTTGGTCGCCATGACGGGCGATTGTAGTGGGATCTAGCCTCTGAAGCGCGGGTACACGCGCCGCACGTTGTCCTCGAAGATCTTCTTCTTGTCCGCTGCGCTCACCCAGTCGATGGCGTCGATA
>SXNB01000181.1 GCA_005777205.1 Burkholderiales bacterium
AAATCGAGGTCGTCTCGCTGTCGCAATACAAGTGGGAAGAGATCAAGCCGCAGGTGGACCACATCATCTTCCCCCCCGGCGCCGCAGGTGCCGGTTCTGCCGAGAAGAGGATCATCCTGCTCGCTAAGGGGCGTCTGGTGAACCTGGGCTGCGGCACCGGGCACCCGAGCTACGTCATGAGCTCGTCCTTCGCCAACCAGACCATCGCCCAGATCGAGCTGTTCGGAAACACGGCGAAGTACCCGATCGGCGTCTACACGCTGCCGAAGCACCTGGACGAGAAGGTGGCGCGGCTGCAGCTGCAGAAGCTGAACGCCCAGCTCTCCGAGCTCTCCGATGAGCAGGCGAAATACATCGGGGTGCCCAAGCATGGGCCGTACAAGCCGGACCAGTACCGTTACTGACGAGGGCGATGACCGGCCGCACCTACAGCTTCGAGTTCTTCCCGCCGCGCACCGCGGCGGGCAAGGACAAGCTGCGCGCCACCTGGGAGCAGCTGGGGCAGCTGAAGCCCAAGTTCTTCTCGGTCACTTTCGGCGCCGGCGGCTCGACGCAGGCCGGCACGCTGGAGACCGTGCTCGAGATCCGCCGCGCCGGCTTCGAGGCGGCGCCGCACCTGTCCTGTGTCGCCTCCACGAAAAAGGAGATCGCCGCTATCCTCGATCAGTACAAAACGAGCGGCATCCGGCACATCGTTGCGTTGCGCGGCGACCTGCCCTCGGGCGTGGCGATGGCGGGCGAGCTGCGCCATGCCAACGAGCTGGTCGCCTTCATCCGCGAGACCACCGGCGACTGGTTCCACATCGAGGTCGGCTGCTACCCGGAATACCACCCGCAGACGCGCTGGGCGCCCGACGAGGTGGCAAATTTCAAGCGCAAGGTGGACACGGGCGCCAACAGCGCCATTACGCAGTACTTCTACAACGCCGAGGCCTACTTCCGCTTCGTCGAGGACTGCGCCAGGGCGGGCATCGGTATCCCAATCGTTCCGGGGATCATGCCGATCGGCAACTTCTCGCAGCTGGCGCGGTTCTCGGATGCCTGCGGCGCGGAGATCCCGCGCTGGATGCGACTCAAGTTCGAGGGCTTCCTGGACGACAGCGCCTCCATTCGCGCCTTCGGCCTGGACGTCGTCACCGCGCTATGCGAACAGCTGCTCGCCACCGGCGCGCCGGGCCTGCACGTCTACACGCTCAACCAGGCCGCGCTCACCGGCGAGATCTGGCAGCGGCTCGGCTTGTCCACTCGCGCCTGAGCTAACCCGAGCTTCAGTCCACCGGGCGCTGGTCGCCCTTGCCCATCGGACCGTCCGCGCGCTCATAGGCGCGCCACAGCATGCCCGGCCCCTCCCGACACGCGCCGAAGCGAAACGGCACCCAGTCGTGGCCCGGGTTGACGAAGCGCAGGTCGAGGAACCAGACGCAGTCGCCGCCAAGCGTGACGCCGTCCAAGGCAGGGGCTTCGGCGAACCAGCGGAAGAAGCCGAGCGCCGGCGACTCGAAAGCGGCGCGCACGGGCGCGCCCTCACCGCCTTCGCCGAAGCGCGCGATCCGTTCCCAGCGCGCCTGCGCGCGCGGCCGGTAGGGCGCATCCAGCATGGCAACAAAGCCGTCGCCCTTCTGGAAGGTTTTCACCGCATCGCGGCGCAGGTTGATGTGACTGACGTAGTGCGAGGTTGCGTCGCTCGCGAACACGGTCCAGTTCCATGGACTGACCGGTCGCGGGTAGGCCTGGATGCGCGCATCCTGCAGGCCGCGCTCGACGGTATGACCCGCGGCAAACTCCAGCGCCTCCTGCTTCAGGGTCCACTGCCAGCCGACGTAGCCCACCAGCACCGCGCTGGCGAGGATCGCCGGCAGGCGCGAGCGATACCAGATAGCCGAGGCGACAAGGCCCGCCAGGATGATGCCGCTGAACCACAGGTCGATGATGAAGGTGACGCCCAGCCCGGCGCGCCAGTCCGACAAGGGACTCAGCAGCATGGTGCCGAAGCTGGTGATCCAGTCTCCCGCGATATGCCCGAGCAGCACGAGCAGGCACACGACGTAGAGCGCGCGCCAACCGCCTGGCTCGCGCAGGATTTTCGCCAGCAGCCACGCGATCGGGAACGCCCACAGCGGTGCGAGCAGCACCGAATGCGTCGGGCCGCGATGGTAGAGCAGGTACTCCACCGGCCCGAGGAAGCCGATGACGAAGTCTAGGTCCGGCGCCGCGGCGGCGAAAAAGCCCGCGGCGACGCGGCGCGGGGTAGACCGGGTTTCTCCGGCAGGTGCCGTCGCGCGCGCAAGGAGCGCGCCGGACAGCGCGTGCGTCAGCGTGTCCACGCGCTAGCGCAGGTTCAGGCGGCCTTTTTCTTGCGCTGCGCGTCCTTGACGTGCATCTGCGCGTAGGCGCCGTGCGCCGCGGCTTCCGCGTCGCCGACGTGCACGTCATAGCCCATGTCGTCGAGGACCGAGCCCAGCGCGGACAGGCAGAGCATCACGTTGTCCGGGCGGCAGGAGTAGCCCATCAGGCCGATACGCCAGATTTTGCCGGCGAGCGGCCCGAGGCCCGCGCCGATCTCGATACTGAACTCGTTCAGCAGGCGCTTGCGCACCTCGGCCTCGTTCACACCTTCGGGGCACTTCACCGCGTTCATCTGCGGCAGCTGGTATTTCTCGGCCACCAGCATCTGCATGCCCATGGCCTCCAGCCCGGCCTTCAACGCGACATGGTGGCGCGTGGCGCGCGCCCAGGCGTTCTCCAGCCCTTCCTCGCGGATGAGCAGCAGCGCCTCGTGCAGCGCGAACAGCGAATTCGTCGGCGCGGTGTGGTGGTAGGTGCGCGCGCCGGCGTTCCAGTACCCGAGCAGCAGGTTCATGTCCATAAACCAGCTGTGGATCTTGTCCTTGCGCATCTTGACGCGCTCGACCACGCGCTCGGAGAACGACACCGGCGACAAGCCGGGCGTGCAGGACAGGCACTTCTGGCTGGCGGAGTAGATGGCGTCGATCTCCCACTCATCCACTTTCACCGGCGTGCCCGCGAGCGAGGTCACCGCATCCACGATCACCAGCGCGCCGTGCTTGTGCGCGATCTGGGTGAGCAGCTTGGCATCCGATTGCGTGCCGGTGGAGGTCTCCGCATGCACGAAGGCAACGACTTTGACGTCCTTGTTTTTCTTCAGCGCATCCTCGACCTTCTGCGGATCGACCGGCTCGCCCCACTTGTCCTCGACCAGCACCGGGACGCCGCCGCAGCGGATCACGTTCTCCAGCATGCGGCCGCCGAACACGCCGTTCTGGCACACGATCGCCTTGTCGCCAGGGGCGACCATGTTGACGAAGCAAAACTCCATACCGACCGAGCCCGGACCCGAGATGGGGAAGGTCAGCGCGTTCTTGGTCTGGTAGGCGTAGCGCAGCAGCGACTTGAGTTCCTCCATCATCTCGACGAACACCGGGTCGAGGTAGCCGATCGCCGGCTGGCTCATGGTGGTGAGCACGCGCGGATGAATCTCGGTCGGGCCGGGGCCCATGAGCGTTCGCTGCGGCGGGTGGAAGGAGTGGATGCGCTTGGCGGGGGCGAATTGCGTCATGGGATCGTTCTCCGACATTCCGAAAGGGGCGTCCTCCGGGCGCGATTTCACGCGCACCGGGTTCTTGGTGCTGGCTTCGTTGACAACTTCGGTCGAACTGATCCGCCCCTGGGTGATGCGCTCCACTTCGCCCGCCCAACGCGCGGGGATGTAGCCCGTCTTTACCCAGTTGTGCACCACAGCCCGGTCGAGCTGGAACGCACGCGCCACGTCGGCTTGGCTGCCGAATATCTCGACCAGTCGTGTCGCGCAGTTCACAGGACCGAATTCTAGACTGTCAAACTGAATTTGACAATCCCGGATTCAACCCGCAGGCACTCCGGCTGTTCCTCTACCCCCGCGGCCGCGGCCCGCTGATCTGCCCGTTCCACTCCCGCACCGTCTGCGCGATCAGGTTGCCGACGGGTGCGCCGATCCATCTCGGCTGGGATTCGTCACCCGATACGGTGAAGTGAATTAAGTTATCGGCTTGAGCGCCCAAACTCGCAGCTACCTTTTAATCGCCCTCGCCGCCGGAGCGGTGTTCGCGCTTGGCCTGGGCGTGCGCCAGTCGCAGGCGCTGTTCATCAGTCCGATCAATTCGGCCACCGGTATCGGCTATGCGGCGATCAGTGTCGCCTTCGCCGTCGGCCAGATGATGTGGGCCGTCTCGATGACTGCCTCGGGTGCGATGGCGGACCGCTGGGGCCCCCGGCCGGTCATGCTCGGCGGCGCCGTGCTGGTCGCCGCCGCCACGGCCGCCACGCCGCTTGCCACCACCACCTCCGAGCTGGTGATCGTGGTCGGCATTCTCGCCGCCGCTGGCGCGGGCGCGATCGGCCCAGGGATCCTGATGTCGGCCGCGAGCCGCTGGATTCCCGAGGCCAAGCGCAACATGGCGACCGGCATCGTCAACGCCGGCGGGTCCTTCGGCCAGTTCACCATCATTCCGCTGGCACAGCTGTTTATCGGCTTGGCCGGCTGGCAGCCAGCGCTGGTGATCCTCGGGGTCATCGGCCTGCTCGCGGTGCCGCTCGTCATGTGGATCACCCAGGGGCACGCCGAGCACGCGGCAGCGCAACCCGCGGCGGCGGCCGGTTCGCTCAAACAGGCGGTCTCGACCGCGTTCAAGGATCCCAGCTACCTGCTGCTTACTGCCGGCTTCTTCACCTGCGGCTTCCATGTGGCGTTCATCGCCACGCACCTGCCCGGGGTGGTGGCGAGTTGCGAGCTGCCGGCATCGGTGAGCGCCTGGTCGCTGGCGCTGATTGGCCTCTTTAACGTTTTCGGCAGCCTTTGGGTCGGCAAATTCATCAACGGTCGTCGCATGAAACTCGCGCTGGCGGGCATCTACTTCGCGCGCGCGATGGTCATCCTCGTGTTCTTCTTCGCACCCAAGACCACGCTGACCTTCCTGCTGTTCGCCTGCGGCATCGGCTTCACCTATCTATCCACCGTCCCGCCCACCATCGGGCTGGTGGTGAAGTTCTACGGCATGCGCTACATGGCGACGCTGTTCGGCATCGTCATGATGTCGCACCAGGTCGGGGGCTTCCTCGGCGCCTGGCTCGGTGGCCAGGCCTACGAGGCCACCGGCAGCTTCGACTGGATGTGGTCGATCGACATCGTGCTGTGCCTGTTCGCCGCGGCGGTGCACCTACCGATCCGGGAGGCGCGTCCGGCTCCGTATCCCGTTACCGCTACGCAAACCTGAAGCTGTCCGGCCCCTCGTAAACCGGCTAGTGCGGCGACACGCCAATGCGCCCGATCATCGGCAACTTGAGCGCCGGGCGCAGCGGGTCGAGGCCGAAGGTAAGGCCGAGAACGTTCATCTCCAACCCCTCGACCGCGCTCGCGGTGAACGCGAAAACGCCGCCCAGTGACACCTGGAAGCCGCGCCCGCTCGGCGCCGAGCCGACCACGCTGTCGCCAAGGTAGTCCTTGCCGATTGCCGTCGGCGGCAGGTGAGCGCCCAGCTCCGGGACTGCGCGCGTGATCCACGCGACGAAGGTATTGGAGTTCGGGCCCGGCCAGGCGCTGTACTCCTTCGCATAGGGATAGGAATGCGCCGCGGCCTCGATGCGCGGAATGAGCGCCGCCGCTTCCGCGCCGCGCTTGTCGGCATACAGCTCGGGCTCGGCGCCGAACCAGCGCCCATCCGCGTGGCGCCAGCCGGTAGAAACGGCCGAGCCCGACCAGCGCAGCCGCCAGCCGATGACTTCGTACACGGTGTAGGCATCGGCGTTCTCCGGCTTCACCGCCACCCAGGTGTGGACGCCGAACAGGCCGCGCATGCCTACCGTCCGCGCGCCGTAGACTTGAACCACCGCCTCCGGCGTCGTGGCGGCGGCGGGCGCGAGCCCCACCGGCTCGCGGCTGGCGGTGCGCCAGTCCTGCGCGACCACGGCACGGCCCACGACCAGGGCGAAGACAACGGCAAGGGCGGAAACGGAGAGAACTACCTTGCGGGTGCGCCTCATTGCTATTCGGCAAACAACGGCTGCCCAAGTTCCATGAACCTGACGACCTGAACCGCATCTTCGGTATTCTTCACGCCCGGACGTAGCCCGGCGAAGTCGAACAGCTTCCGATCCAGCAGGTGCGAGGGCCGCACGTCCGTCAGGGCCCGCAGGATGGACTGGATGCGCCCCGGTTCGGTGCGCGCCCACTCCTTCAGCATCCGTCCCACCACCTTGCGCTGCAGGTTCTCCTGCGCGCCGCACAGCGTGCAGGGAATGATCGGGAACGCTTTCTGCTCGGCGTAGGCCGCAAGGTCGTCCTCGGCCACGTAGACCAGCGGGCGGATGACAACATGCTTGCCGTCGTCGGACACCAGTTTCGCCGGCATTGCCTTCAGCGTCCCGGCGTGGAACAGGTTCAGGAAGAAGGTCGCCAGCACGTCGTCGCGATGGTGCCCCAGCGCGATCTTGGTCGCGCCCAATTCGCTGGCGACGCGGTACAGCACGCCTCGACGCAACCTCGAGCACAGCGCGCACATCGTCTTGCCCGCGGGCCCCACTCGCTTGACGCTGGCCTCGGTCTCCTGCTCGACGATGCGGAACGACACGCCGCGCGCTTCCAGGTACTTTCCTGCAGGCCAGTGGACAACAATATCGAGACCGTAGAGGCGCGGGCAGCGATAGAGTGCTGCCGGCCGGGGTTCGAGGAGGAGATGGCAGCCATCAAGGCGGCC
>SXNB01000026.1 GCA_005777205.1 Burkholderiales bacterium
AGGACGAAGAACAGCGAGACGCCGCTGCACTACGCGGCGATGCAGAGCGACCCGTTCTACGCGGAGCTGTTGCTGAAGTCGAAGGCGGACCCGAAGGTGAGGAACGATGACGGGGAGTCGCCGCTGCAGTGGGCGATCCTGACGGGGAACTCGGACACGGCGCGCCTGCTGGTGCTGGGCGGCGCGGACCTGAAAGTGAAGGACCTTAAGGGCAACACGGTGATGCACGCGGCGGCCGACGGGGGCTACGAGGCGCTGGTACGGTTGCTGCTGAACCTCGGGGTGAGCCCGAGGGAGCGGAACCGCAAAGGGCAGTTGCCGCTCGACCTGGCAAAGGATCGCGGCCACATGGAAGTGGTGGAGATGCTGGAGAAGCTCAGCCGCTAGGGCGCGCCGCCGGAGGGCGGCAAATGTGCACGATCGGTAACATTTACTCCCGCACCAGCACCAGCCGGCCGTCGGTCTCGGCGCGGCGGGTGGGGATGCCGCCGCGGTCCAGGGTGCCCTTCAGGGTCTCGAACAGGTCGCCGCGCGCCTGGTTGTCGCGGTACCTGTCCTTGCCCTAGGTGGCGGCGGCGCGCAGTTCCTTTGACCAGCGCCCCCTTTGAGATCGCTTACTTTTCCTCCGCAAGCTCGAACACCTCCGCCAATCGCTCGTACGACTGCACCCGCGACGGATAGTCCCCGGTGATGGTGAGGATCATGAGCTCGTCCGCCGCATACTGCGCGGCCAGTTCCTCCAGCTTCGCCTTGCAGGTGGCGGCGCTGCCGAAGACGAGGCGAGGCCGCTGGCTGCGGATGTGCGCGACCTCCTCCGCAGTGTAGGCGCGCGCCTCGGCCATCTCCAAAGTTGGCACCGGGGTGTCGAGGTTGTAGGCCATCTCGAGGCGCCGCAGGTCCACCACCTTCGCCATGCGCTCGGCCTCGGCATCCGACTCGCCGCAGATCACGGCGCAGCACAGCAGCCCCTGTGGCGATGGCTCTCGAGCCGAGGGTGTAAAGTGGTCCTTGAAGTAGCGCATGATGACGTCGCCGCCCCGCGCGTTGATGAAGTGCGCGAACGCGAAGCGCAGGCCCAATTGCGCGGCGAGCACGCCGCTGTAGTCGGATGACCCCAGCAGCCACACCTGCGGCGCCCCCGGCCCCTCGGGCTGTAGGCGCACGCGCTTCGAGGGATGGTCGTCGGGCAAATTGTTGTCCAGGTGCCCCACCAGTTCCCACACCCGCTGCGGAAAATCATCCGCGGTGGGGAACTGCCCGCCGCCCACCGCGCGCGCGGTGCGCTGGTCCCCGCCGGGCGCGCGGCCGATGCCGAGGTCCACGCGCCCCGGGTAGAGGGCCTCCAGCATGCGGAACACCTCGGCCACCTTGAACGCGCTGTAGTAGGGCAGCAGCACGCCGCCCGTGCCGATGCGGATGCGCCTGGTTTCCGCGCCCAGGCGCGCGAGCAGCACCTCGGGGCACGGATCGGCGAGCGCGGCGATGGCGTGGTGCTCGGAGAGCCAGTAGCGGTGATAGCCCAGTTCTTCCACGCGGCGCGCGAGCGCAAGCGTGGCGTGGAGCGCCTCGGCGGCGCTGTGGCCGTGGATGATGGGGGACTGGTCGAGGACGGAGAGTTTCATGTCTTGAATGTGTCAGCGAAGGCCCATTGTCGCGTGAAAGCCACCGCGAGCGCCGCGGCGAGGCCCAGCGCGCCGACCGCGTAGAACCCGGCCCCGAGGCTGAAGTGCTGCGCGACCAGCCCAATGAGCAGCGGCGTGCTGAGGTGCGAAACGCCCCAGCCCATGCCTCCCAGCGCCATGGCCGAGCCGCGCATGTCCACCGGCACCGCCTCGGCAATGGTGATCTGGAAGTACACCGTCATCAGGCCCGAGCCGGCGCCCACCGTGAACAGCAGAAACCCGAGCGGGCCCCAGTGGGAAAACAGCGGCGTCACCGCGACCCCTAGCGCCACCAGAATGCCCGCGTAGATCGGCCAGGGACTGGCCGGCCCGGTGCGGATGAACTTCGCCATCACCAGGCCGGCGGCGATCCCGCCTACCGCGCGCAAGGTGACCATCAGGCCGGAGGATTCCTCGCCATAGCCCACCGCCTGCAGCAGCAGCGGGTAGAACGAGACGCTGAGCGAGAAGGGCAGCGCCGAGAGGTAGGCGCACATCACCGCGTAGTACAGGATGCGCGTGCCCAACAGAGGCGCGAAGTTGGCGAACAGGCCCTGGCCGGCGTTGCGCTTGCGCGGCGCCTGGGGCGTCCAAATGCCGGCCACGGCTGCCGCGAAGCCAATGGCGGCGAGCATGCTAAGCGCGGCCTGAAAGCCGCCCAGCGCAAGCACGAACCCCGCCGAGGCGTTGCCGAAGATGTGGCCGACGTTGGTGACCGCATTCACCCGCCCGGTCTGGACCCTGCGATCCCCGGGCAGCTCGGTGGCGATGGACCAGTTGGCCGGCCAGAACGAGGCCCGCGACAACACCAGCACGGCCTGCGCCGCCATCAGCTCCCAGTAGCCCTGCGCGAACAGGAATTGCACCGAGGCCACTGCCATGAGCAGGGAGGAGGCAATCACCACCCGCTTGCCGCCGAAGCGGTCCACGTAGGCCCCGCCGACGACGGTGATCACGATCTGCGCGATGACCGGCGCGGAGAACAGGGTCCCGATCTCGGCCGGCGAGAGGCCCTGGTCGTGCGCGTACAGCGGCACCACCAGCCAGGTCATGCCCAGGCCGTAGTTCCAGGTGAAGGAGCAAAGGAAGAACGGCAGGTTCGGCATGGGCCGCCGATTATCGTTGCCCGGCGTAAGCTGGGGGCGCCCGTTTCGACCCATGGCCATGCGCCTCGCCATCTTCCTCGTCCTCGCGTGCCTGGGGCTCCCCGCCCTGGCCCAGTCCGCGTCCTGCTCCGCCCAGTCGCAGGGGGGCACCACGGCGCTGGTGGAGCTGTATAAATCGGAAGGCTGCGATTCCTGCCCGCCGGCGGACCGGTGGCTCTCCTCGCTGGGGCCGAAGGGCCTGGTCCCGGGCAAGCTGGTCCCGATCGCGTTGCACGTGGACTACTGGGACTACATCGGCTGGAAGGATCCCTACGGCAAGCCCGAGTTCACCCTGCGCCAGGGCTTGCACGCGCAACTGAAGCGCTCGCGCCGGGTCCAGACCCCGCAGGTCATCCTGCAGGGGCAGGATTTCCGGGGCTGGGCGACGGGGGCCTTCGAGCGGGAACTGACCCGGATCAACGCCCGGCCGGCGGCGGCCGAGGTCCTGGACCCAGCCCAGCGGGCTGACGCCGCGCTGTACCTGGCGACCTATGAGAGCCGGCTCCAGTCCGAGGTCCGGGCGGGGAAGAACCTGGGCTGGACCCTGGCGTAGGATTTCGTGGGCTTCGAGTGGCAGGGGTCCTTGGCCCTCGGGGCCTCCGGAAAAATGCGTGACCGGCGCTCGTTACCCCTTCTCCCGAAAGCCAATCCGGCCCATTCCGGAGTGGTCGCTTTGGTCCAGAACCGCGCCAGCGGGCAGATCCTCCAGGCCCTGATGAGGCCGGCCTACCCCGGCTGATTCGGGTATATTCCGTTCGGCCCGGCCACAAAAACAGCCTCAAAGGACAGGGACGGCGACATGGACGCAACCCAGATCCGCCAGAAAGACGGAATTTTCTATTTCGCCAGCTACAAGGCGAAGGATCTTCTCGCCCGGGTCCGGTTCATCAGCCGGTTCTACGGCGAGGGCGAGGAAATTGCCGCCTCCCGGGTGTCGCAGGACGACGACATCGCGCAGTTCATCTCCCGCATCGAGCGCACCGATTCGGCCTTCCAGCGCGGCTTGTCGCGCGCCAAGGTGCGCCAACTCACCAATTTCTACGAGACCGCTGTGTCGCAGCCCGCGATCCCGGGTACGGTGCTGCTGTTCACGCGCGAGAAACTGCAGTTCAGGTCCAATGGCGAGGGTTCGGGCAACCTCTCGGAGCCCAGCGGCAAGTTCCTGATCATCGATGGCCAGCACCGCCTCGCGGCGCTGCACTTCTACAACCTGGAGCGGCCGCAGGATGCCGCCACCATCAGCGTGCCCTGCGTCATCTTCGATGGCCGCAGCGAGGACTTCGCCGCAGAAATGTTCGTCATCATCAATTCCACGCCGACGCGGATCAACAAGTCGCACCTCATCGACCTATACGAGCGCGTGTCCTGGGCGGCGCCGGACCGCAAGTTCGCCGCGCGCCTGGTGGAGAAGCTCTACAGCGAGGGCGACAGCCCGCTGCGGTACCGCATCAACCGCCTGGGCGGCCGCAGCCAGCGCGACAAGTGGGTGTTGCAGGCGGAACTGTTCAACGAGATCCACCGCTGGGTGCGCGGCAAGTGGCGCTCCATCCAATTGGCCGGTGGCAGTTCCAAGGAAGTGCCGCGCTACTACGGCATGGTACGCGACTTCTTTAAGGTCGCGCGCACCGTGTTCGGCGAGGCCTGGGGCAAGGACGGCTACATGGTCACCAAGCCTGTTTGCATCAAGGCCATGATCCGCGTCTGTTCGGATCTGTCGCGCAAGGACGGCGACCAGGAAGACGGGCGCCTCGCGCGCTGGGAGGCGCGCCTTGCGCCCTGGCGCGAGATGGCGAAAATCTTCCGCGAGGAGGGCTTCTACGAGCGCTTCCCCGCCAAGAGCGAGGTAGAGCGCGTGGCGCGGGTGCACCTCGACCTGGCGAAGGCCGCGGGTATCGAGGTCAGCAAGAAAACCTAGTAGCCGCCACCGGACTCTGGCGCGGGCGCGTCATACGAAGCGGATCTCGAGTCCGCGCACCGCGAAACCGTGCAGATCGGTGCTCCAAGTTTCGCCCGGCTTCACGGGGTGCGCGTCGGTGATGGTGCCGGTGCTGATGATCTCGCCCGCGCGCAGCGGCTCGGCATCGGGTTGGTTTGCCAGCGCCTCGATGAAGTGCGCTAGCGCCATCAGCGGGCTGTCCAGCACCACCGAGGCGATGCCGCAGTCACGCACCTCGCCGTTGCAGGTGAGCGCCACCTTGAGAAAGGGCAGGGCGGCGGCGAGGCCTGAAATGCGCCCGATCTCCACTGGCGTGCCAAGCACCAGGTGCCCGTGCAGGCCGTTGTCCGCGGTGCAGTCGGCCAGGGTGAACTTCCATTCCGGGTGGTGGCATTGCACGATTTCGACCGAATGCGCGATCCAATCGATGGCGCCGAGCAAGGCCTCCGGATTGCGCGAGCGCGGCGGCGAGGCCTTGAGACCGAAACAGATCTCCGGCTCGATGCGCGGCTGCGCGAGGCCGGCCAGCGACACCGTGGCGCGGTTGTCCGTCGCCCTTGTCAGCGTCCGGTCATAGACCGTGCCCCAGATGGGTTCGTACACGCCGTAGCGCGGCCAGATGGAGCGGTTGGTAAAGCCGATCTTGCGGCCCACCGGCTGCCAGCCGGCCTCCCGCCGCTGGGCATGCAGTTGTCGCGCTGCAGCGTAGCCCGAGGTGGGGGTGAATCCCGGGTCGCGGGTGGTGAACGGCGCCGCCAGTCCAGCGCGGGCGTGCAATTGGGCGAGTTCGCTCGCGACGTAGAAGGCATCCATGGTCGAACCATTCTAAATTAGACTAGGGGCATGAACGCCGAACTTGACCCCTCCCTCGCCTGGGCGATCCTCGGCCTGACGCTGGTGATCATCGAGCTGGTCACCGGCACCTTCTACCTGCTCATGCTCGGCGTGGCCGCCTTCGGCGCCGCCGCCGCCGCGTACTTCGGCCAGGACACGCCGGTGCAGGCGCTGGTGGCCGCGGCGATCGCCGCCGCCGGCTGCTACTGGGTGCACGCCTACCGGGTGCGCAATGCCGCCTCGCAGATGGCGCCCATCGACGCCGGCCAGCCGGCCAACTTCGAATCCTGGATTGACGAGGGCGCGCGCCTGGGGAAAGTGCGCTACCGCGGCGCGAGCTGGGAAGCGGTAATCGATGGCGAGGGCTCGCCGCAGGGCGGCTCGCTGCTCTACGTGCTGTCTGCTAACGGCAACACGCTCAAGGTCACCGCCCGGCGCCCGGGCTGATAAAGGGGGTTCCCGATGTTTCCAAAGATGATCGTTGTGCTGGTCGTGTCCATTGCGGCCGCGTTCGTCCCCGCAACCGAGAAGTACGCGGTCTGGATCTTCTTCCTCGCGGTGGTGGTGGCCTTCGTCATGGAGGGCGTGCGCATCGTGCCGCAGCAGTTCGCCTACGTGGTGGAGCGCTTCGGGCGCTATCAAGGCGCCCTTGAGCCTGGGCTGAACCTGATCATCCCGTTCCTCGACCGCGTCGCCTACATGCATTCGCTCAAGGAAGTCCCGCTGGACGTCCCGGAGCAGGTTTGCATCACCAAGGACAACACCCAGCTCGCAGTGGACGGGGTACTGTATTTCCAGGTGACCGATCCCCGCTTGGCCTCCTACGGCTCGGCCAATTACATCGCCGCTATCACGCAGCTGGCGCAGACCACGCTGCGCAGCGTGATCGGCAAAATGGAGCTGGACAAGAGCTTTGAGTCGCGCGAGGACATCAACCGCCACATCGTCGCCGCGCTGGACGAAGCCGGGCGCAACTGGGGTATCAAGGTGCTGCGCTACGAGATCAAGAGCATAACGCCGCCAGAATCCATCCTGCGCGCGATGCAGGCGCAGATCACCGCCGAGCGCGAGAAGCGCGCCTTGATCGCCAAGTCTGAGGGCCAGCGTCAGGAGGAAATCAACCTGGCGGATGGCCAGAAGCAGGCCGCGGTGCTGAAGTCCGAGGGCGACAAGCAGGCCGCGATCAACAAGGCGCAGGGCGACGCTACCGCCATCCGGCTGCTGGCCGAGGCCAACGCGGCCGGCGTGCGCGCAGTCGCCGAGGCGATCGCCGACAAGGGCGGCATGGACGCTGCCAACCTTAAGGTGGCGACGCAGTATGTGGACGCCTTCGGCGAGCTGGCCAAGAAGTCCAACACGCTCATCCTGCCAGCCAGCGTGGGCGACATCGGCAGCATGGTCGCCACTGCGATGACGGTGCTGGACAAGACCCGCGCCGCAAGCACCGCGGCGAAGGCCCAGGAAGCCGGGCCGTGACCGTCTCGGCCTGCAACCACTTCACCATCCTCACCGACAACCTGCCGGCGACGCTGGCGTTCTACGAGGACCATCTCAACCTGGCGGCGGGCGCCCGGCCGCCGTTTACTTTCCCCGGCGCCTGGCTCTATGCCGACGGTGGCAAGGGACCGGACCCGATCCTGCACATTGTCGCCGGCATCGGCAAGGAGCGGCTGGTGAAGGGCGTGATCGACCACATGGCTTTCACTGGCCAAGGCCTCGGCGCTGCGGTGGCGAAGCTGAAGCAGCGCGGGGTCTCCTACGAACTGCGCCGGCTGCCGGGCTACGGCACCTGGCAGCTGTTCTTCTTCGACCCGAACGGCGCCAGGGTCGAGATCGACTTCGACCCGGCGGAAGCCGCGCCGGGCTAGGCCGCGGCCGCCCGGCGGCGCTCCAGCAGCTGGACCAATGCCACCACCGCCAGCAGCGCCAGGCCGATGACGTCGGTGATGAGGCCCGGCTTGATCAGGCACAGCGCCGAGACCACCAGCAGCACCCGCTGCCACATCGAGGCGTGCCCCAGCAGCCAGCCGAACAGGCCCGCCGCGAGTGCGATCACCCCTATCGAAGCCGATCCGATCGCCAGGATCACCTGGAGCCACTGCGCGCCCCAGTCCGACACGATGAGCAGCAGCATCGGTTCGTAGACAAACATGAACGGCACGATGTAGGCGGGTGCTGCTGCGCGCATCGCGGCCCACCCGGTTTCCCACATGTTCGCCTTTGCCAGGCCGGCCGCGGCGAAGATGGCTAGCGCCACTGGTGGCGTGATCGCCGACAGGATGGCGAAGTAGAACGCGAACATATGCGCCGCCGGCGCCACCGTGCCCATCTTCATCACCGCCGGCACCAGCAGCGACACCATGACAATGTAGGCGGGCGTGGTGGGCATGCCCATGCCGAGGATGATGCCGGCGATCGCGGTGAGCAACAGCGCCAGCACCAGCGTGTCCTGCGCGAGCGCGATCACCATCTGGGTGAACACGATGCCCAGCCCGGTAATGGTGACGCAGCCAATGACGATCCCGGCGCAGGCGCAGGCCATCGCCACCGCGAGTGTGTTCTTGGCGCCTTCCTCCAGCGCCTCGAGCACGGTGCGCCAGGTGATGCCCGCCCGCGTCGAGTGTCGCATTAGCGCGAGCGGCAGGCAGGACAGCGCCCCTGCCAGCGCGCACAGCGGCGCGGAGTAGCCCGCCAGCAGGCCCCCGAGCACCACCATGATCGGCAGGAACAGGTGGCCGCGCTCCAGCATCACGCGCTTGAAGGCCGGCAGCTCGTCCTTCGGGACGCCGGCGAGCTTGTAGCGCTTGGCCTCGAAGTGCACGGCGAAGAACACCGCGAGGTAGTAGAGGAAGGCGGGCACCACCGCCCACATCGCGACCTGGGCGTAGGGCACCGCGAGGAACTCGGCCATGACGAACGCCGCCGCGCCCATGACGGGCGGCATCAGCTGGCCGCCGGTCGAGGCCACCGCCTCCACCGCGGCGGCGAATGGCGGCCGGAAGCCGGTGCGCTTCATCAGCGGAATCGTGATCGGGCCGTCCACCATGACGTTCGCCACCGCGCTGCCCGAGACAGTACCGAACAGCGACGAGCTGACGATCGCCACCTTGCCCGGGCCACCCGCCTGGCTGCCGGTGATGGACATGGCGAAATCCATGAACAGCTGCCCAGTGCCGCTGCGCTCCATGAAGGCGCCGAAGAGGACGAACAGCATGACGTAGGAGGCAGAAATCCCAAGCGTCGAGCCGAAAATGCCCTCGGTGGACAGGTAGAGTTGCTCGGCCAGCACGGGCAGCTTGACCTCACTGAATATCATCGCGTAGGCGAGGAACACCAGCGAGGTGAGCGGCAGCGCCAAGCCGATGACCCGCCGCGTCGCTTCCAGAATGACGAGGACCGCGACCACGGAGAACACCAGGTCCCAGTTCGTTATGTCGTCGACGTAGATCATGCGGCTGGTGACGTACTCGTAGTTCAGGAACAGGTACGCCACGATCGCGACCGAGGGCAGGATGAGCGCGAAATCGAACGCCCGCCAAGTGGCGCCGCCGCCCGGCCGCAGCGGATACAGCAGGAATACCAGCACCAGGGCGAACACCAGGTGCGTGCCGCGGAACACGAGCGCCTCGGGTTGCCCGGTGGCGGTGATGTACATGTGGTACATCGACATGACGACCGCGATCAGCGTGACCGTCCATGCCATGCCGCGCCCAGCGGGCGCGATGGCCGCCTTTTCCTCTGCCATGTCTTCTCCCCGAATGGAAACGGGGCGGTATTCGCCGCTCCGTTCGTTCAACCCGCGTCCGTGCCTGCGGTCAGATCGCTTTCTGTTCCCTGTAGAACTTGAGCGCGCCCGGGTGCGTCCGCACACCGACGTCGGCGGCCATGGCCTTGGGCGTCAGGCCGGTCATAGCCTTGGTCACCGCGGCCATGTCGGCCACGTTCTCCGCCATCGCCTTCACCATCTTGTAGGCGATGTCCTCGTGCAGGTCGCAGGCCGCCACCACGTGCGTGGCGTAGCCGATCACGTCCACCGGTTGCGCTTGCTTGGGGTAGGTGTTGGCTGGGATGGTCACCTTCGAGTAGCCCGGGTTGATCTTGCGCATGTCGGCCAGGATCTTGTTGTCAATTCCCAGCAGCTTGATGTCGCGCGCGCTGGCGAGGTCCATCACCGCCGAGGCGGGCACGGTGGTGCCGAGCGTGAACACTTGGGCGTTGCCATCCTTCATCATGGACACCGCGTCGGTGTAGGAAGCGATGAAGTTCGCCTTTGACAGTGACTTGTAGTCGAGCCCGGCGATCTTGAGGATGTGCTGGGTGACGATCTCCGCGGTGTTGCCGCGTGGTTGCGCCACCATCGACTTGCCCTTGAGGTCGGCGAAGGTGTTGATGCCCGAATTCGCCGCCACCACCACTTGGAAGTACTGCGGGTACAGGTTGGCGAGGTTGCAAACGTTCTTGGCCTTTTCCTTGTACGGCGGGCGGCCGGCGATGCCGTCCACGGTGGTGATGGTGTTGCCGAACCCCAGGTGCGCCTTGTTGGTGGAAATCGCCACCACGTTGGCGATGCCGGCACCGGGCTGCACGTTCATGCGCAGCGTGGGAACCGCCTTCTCCCACATACCTTTCAAGGCGCCACCCAGGGGAACCCAGACCCCGCCCTGCGGGCCGGTCATCATGGTGACTTGCTGCGCTGCGGCAGGCAGCGCACCGAATGCGCCGATTGCGCCCACTGCGAGCGCGAGAGCCTTGAGTTTCATTCCGTTCTCCTCCAAGAGATTGGGACATCCGAGTGAATGACGATCATACCCCAGGGATGATCCTGTGCCGGCTCACTTCACCGGTGTCTTGACCGGCTTGCCGGCGAAGTGCAGCCGCAGGTTCTCCACCTGCAGGTTGCCCATGGCGGTGCGTGTCTCCATCGTGGCGCTGCCCACGTGGGGTAGCAGCACGGCGTTCTCCAAGGCGAACCAGGCTGGATTGATCTTCGGTTCGTTGTCGAACACGTCCAGCCCGGCGCCGGCAATCTTTCCTTCGCCCAGGTAACGCAGCAGCGCCGCCTCGTCGATGAGCGAACCGCGCGCGATGTTGACCACGTGGCCCTTCGGCCCGAGGGCGTCCAGCACCGCGGCGTTGACGATGTGCAGGGTCTCCGCGCCGCCGGGCGCGGCGATCAGCAGCACATCGGAATTTTTCGCCAGCGACACGGCATTCGGCTCATAGGGCCAGGCGACCGGCTTGCGGCTGCGGTTGTGGTAGCGGATCTTCATGCCGAAGGCTTCCGCGCGCTTCGCGATCGCCTCGCCGATGCGCCCCAGGCCCAGCACGCCGAGCGTCTTGCCGCCCAGCGATGTCGTCAGCGGATAGGCGCCGCGCGTCCCCCACTGGCTGGCGCGCAGGTAGCTCTCGGACTGCGGGATGCGCCGCAGCGTGTTCAGCACCAGCGCCATCGCGGTGTCCGCGACGCAGTCGTTGAGCACGTCGGGCGTGTTGGTGACGATGAT
>SXNB01000182.1 GCA_005777205.1 Burkholderiales bacterium
CGTGGACCATGAAGCGGTTGGATGAAAGCCGCGCGGAGATGAAGCGCCTCTTCGCGTGCAACGCGTACCGCGGCACCGGCCTGGGGCGCAGGCTCACGCACAAGGTGATCGACAAGGCCAGGGATGCCGGGTGCAGCCGGCTGTTGCGGGACACCATGCCAGACCTGACCGAAGCGATTGCGCTCTAACGCAGCCTGGGCTTTCGCGGCTGCCCGCCCTACCTCGCCGAGCCCACGCCCGGCGCGCTCTTATTCGAGCTCAGCCTTTCCTGATCTTCTCCACCAGCGCCGTGGTAGAGCGCTGGTGCTCGAACGGGATCGAGGCCACGCGCCCGCCGCGCGCCAGCACCTCGACCGCGCCGACGATCTTCTCCGCCGGCCAGTCGCCGCCCTTGGCCAGCACGTCGGGCCGCACCGCCGCGATCAGCGCCGCGGGCGTGTCCTCGTCGAACCAGGTCACCGCGTCCACCGATTCCAGGGACGCCACCAGCGCCATGCGGTCCTCGAGCGCGTTGAGCGGGCGCTCCGCGCCCTTGCCCAGGCGCTTGGCGGAGGCGTCGCCGTTCAGGGCTACCAGGAGCGAGGCGCCCAAGGCGCGGGCGCGCGCGAGGTAGGTGGCGTGGCCGCGATGCAGCAGGTCGAACACGCCATTGGTGAACACCAGTGGCCGCGGCAGCTGCGCGACCCAGCGCGCCGCGTCTCGCGGCGCATGCAGTTTGCGCTCGAAGGCCGGCGCGACGCTCAGCTTCCGGCCTTGGACTTGGCGGCTTCGCGAGGCCTGCAGACCTGGTCGGTCCCCTTGCAGTACTCAAACACCTTGACCACCTTGGCGACCCCGCCCGTGGTGCGCGCGATCTCGACCGCGGCATTGGCCTCGGCCTCGGTGACGATGCCCATCAGGAACACCGTGGCCGCCTCGGTGATCACCTTGACATGCAGGGCGTTGAATTTCTGCGCGTCCAGGAACCGTGCCTTCACCTTGCCGGTGATGAAGGTGTCGTTGGACCGGGCCGTGAGCGACGAGTTGCCGGCAACCCGCAGCTCGTTGGAGACCCCGCGCGGCTTGGCGGGCAGCTCCAGCACCAGCTTCTCGATCGCCGCCCTAGTTGCCTCGTCCGGCACTTCGCCGGTGAGCAGGACGAAGCGGTTGAACGAGATGACGTTGGCACGGACCTTGCTGCCATGGTGCTCGCTGATGCGGTTCGCGGCGCGCAGCTCCAGGCCCTCGTCCTCGACCTGGGCGCCGGTGGTGCGCCGGTCCTCGTGGGACAGCACGGCGGCGCCGATCCCGACCACGGCCATTTCGACGCACCCGGCCAGGGGCAGCGCGAGCACAAGCGCGGCCAGGATCGTGGACGATCTCACGGACGTTCTTTTCATTGCTTTCCTCCGTAGAGCCGAAAATCGATGCCGTCGCACAGGCAGTGCAGCGCGAGCAGGTGCACTTCCTGGATGCGAGCGGTCCTGTCGTGCGGCACGCACACATGCGCGTCGCCCGGGCCGAGCAGGGCCGGCATCCCGCCGCCGTTGCGCCCGGTTAGCGCCACGATGGCCATGCCGAGTTCCCGGGCCGCCTTCACCGCCGCCAGCACATTGGGCGACTTGCCGCTAGTGGAGAGGGCGAGCAGCACGTCGCCGCGCCGGGCCAGCGCCCGGACCTGCTTCTCGAACACCTGCTCGTAGCTGTAGTCATTTGCGATCGAGGTCAGCGTCGAGGTGTCGGTGCTGAGCGCCACCGCCGCCAGCGGCGGGCGCTCCATCTCGAAGCGGTTGAGCAGTTCGGCGGCAAAATGCTGCGAGTCGCCGGCCGAGCCGCCGTTGCCGCAGGACAGGATCTTGCCGCCCGCCTTCAGGCAAGCCGCCATGAGCTCGATGGCCTGCACGATGGGCGCCTGGAGGGCGCCGAGCGCGGCCAGCTTCAGGTTCGCGCTGTCCCGGAAATGCGACGCGATGCGCTCTTCGAGCGTTGCGCCCGGTTCTCCATGTCCCATGATCCTGATTTTACACCCTGGCCCCGCGCGCTCACTCCAGGAACACCTCGAACTCCAGCCGCCTGGCCGGATTCGGGTGCTCCGTCATGCGACTGATGCGGCCGCGCAGCGGCGCGCCGCGGTCCAGTCCCCAGGCGATCGCGGCGTTCTGCCGCCGCGGCACGTACCCGAGCTTGTGGCCGCGCCACTGCACGCGCACCGCGTTGGCGTCGTGGGCATTGTCCGCCTCGCGCACCAGCTCGAGGGGCTCGCCGATTCTCAGCTCCGGCCACACCTCGGCGGCTTCGGCGTAACGCCAGCCCGCCAGGGGCGAGCTCTGCACCACCAGCCGGACTTCCTGGGCCCCGGCAAAGGCGGAAAAGAGCAGCAGCAGGAAGCTAAGTGCTGAACGCATTGCGGATCCATTCGATGCGGTCGCGCTCCAGCGCATCAAGCAGCAGGACATCGAAGCGGCAGTCGGTCTCGGGCCGGCCGCGCAGGTAGGCGCGCGCCGCGGCGATGATGCGCGCCTGCTTGGCGGCCGTGATGCTCTCGGCGGCGCCGCCCCGGGTGGCCGAGCCGCGATAGCGGACCTCGGCGAACACCAGGGTGTCGCCGTCCTCGGCAATGAGGTCTATCTCGCCCATCCGGCAGCGCCAGTTGCGGGCCAGCACGCGCAGCCCGGCCGTTGCGAGCCATTCCGCGCACAGGTCCTCCGCTCGCGCCCCGGCCCGGTTCATGGCAATCTTAACGGCGCAACCCGCCCCGGCGTTGACCCGGCGCGCCCATCCCATGACCGGCACCCTCTACATCGTCGCCACGCCCATCGGCAACCTCGCCGACGCCAGCCCACGCGCGCTCGAGGCGCTGCGCGGCGCGGACCTGGTCGCCTGCGAGGACACGCGCACCACGCGCGGCCTGCTGGCCGCGCACGGCATCGCGGCGAAGACCACCGCGCTGCACGCGCACAACGAGCGCGCCGCCGGCGAGAAGCTGCTGCAGGCGCTGCGCGAGGGCAGGAACGTCGCGCTGGTCAGCGACGCCGGAACGCCGGCGGTGTCCGACCCCGGCGCGCTGCTGGTCGAGGCCGCGCACCGCGAGGGCATCCGCGTGGTGCCGCTCCCCGGACCGAATGCGGCGATCGCGGCCTGGTCCGCCTCCGGCTTCGTCGCCGAGCGCTTCCTGTACGTCGGCTTCCTGCCGGCAAAGCCAGCCAAGGCGATTGCCACGCTCGACGACGCGCTGCCGCTCATTTTCTATGAGGCCCCGCACCGGGTCGCGGCCATGGTGGCGGCGCTGCTGGCCCGCTTCGGACCGGCGCGCGAGCTGGTGATCGCGCGCGAGCTGACGAAGAAGTTCGAG
This sequence comes from Burkholderiales bacterium, assembly GCA_005777205.1. Classification (GTDB taxonomy): domain Bacteria; phylum Pseudomonadota; class Gammaproteobacteria; order Burkholderiales; family SG8-39; genus RBG-16-66-20. The sequence continues at coordinate 3,332 of SXNB01000182.1, forward strand.
GAAATCGCGCGGATGCCCCTGCGAGACGCGCCGGCCTGGCTGGAAGCCGGCCCGCACCGCCAGCAGGGCGAGTTCGTGCTGGTGCTGGGGCCCGGGGAGGCGAAGGAAGCTGCGCCCGCCCTCGACCCCGGGAAGGTGCTCGGCATCCTCCTCGAATCGCTCCCGGCGAGCGAGGCGGCGAAGCTCTCCGCGCGCATCACCGGCGCGCCGCGCAACGCCCTGTACAAGGAAGCGCTCGCGCGCAGCGCATCCGGCGCGAAGGAAAAGTAGAAGCACGTAGAATCGCGTCCCATGGACCGCCTCACGATCCAGCAGCCGGACGACTGGCACCTGCACCTGCGCGACGGCCCGGCGCTGGCGGCCGTGGTGGCCGACACCGCGCGCCAGTTCGGGCGCGCCATCGTGATGCCGAACCTGAACCCTCCGGTGACCACGGTTGCGCAGGCGCTGCGCTACCGGGATCGTATCCTCGCCGCGCTGCCCAAGGGCTCGGCCTTCGAGCCCTTGATGACGCTCTACCTGACCGACGACACTCCGGCGGAGGAAATCTCGCGCGCGAAGCTCTCCGGGCGCGTGCACGGGGTCAAGCTCTACCCGGCCGGGGCGACCACGCACTCGGACGCGGGGGTGACCCGGATCTCGCGCTGCTTCCGCGCCTTGGAGCGCATGGAGGAAACCGGCCTGCCGCTGCTCGTCCACGGCGAGGTCACGGATCCGAACGTGGACGTGTTCGACCGCGAGCAGATGTTCCTGGAAGAGGTGCTGGGGCCGCTGGTGGCCCGCTTCCAGGGCCTGAAGGTGGTGCTGGAGCACATCACCACGCGCGACGCGGTGCACTACGTCGAGGTCACCGGGCCCAATGTCGCCGCGACCATCACCGCGCACCACCTGCTGATGAATCGCAACGCCCTGTTCATGGGCGGGGTGCGGCCGCACCACTACTGCCAGCCGGTGCTCAAACGCGAGGCGCATCGCGACGCGCAGGAGGCGGCCGCCA
>SXNB01000183.1 GCA_005777205.1 Burkholderiales bacterium
CCGGATCCGGCTCCAGGGGAGCGGCCCGTCCGCCAACCGCCGCGCGTACTCCCCCACGTGGGCCCCAAGCCGGTCCGCCTGCTCGCAGAGCGTCGTCGCGTCGCGCGTCGCCAGCGCCGCCTTCCCCGGCGGGATGCCCTTACCAACGAGGACGAGCGGTTTTTCCGCCTTTCGTCCACCCCGGTAGCGCAGCACCACCAGCTTGGGCGGCTGGCGCGAGCCCTGCGCCACCGCGAGCAGCGAGCCCATGCCGAGCTTCTCCATGTCCTTGCGCTCCAGCACCTCGATGCCGAGCTTGAACTGGCGGGCGAGCTTGCGCGCCTCGTCGGCGAGGAAGGCCGGGGTGCAGATGTTGGGCGGCAGGTTGCCCAGCGTGCGCGCGAGGTCGACTCCGTCCGCGGTGGCCGCGGCTTCCTTCAGTGCCGCCTGCGCCTGCAGCGTCACCGGTCCGGAAGCCAGCGCCAGCGCCATGGCGGCGAGCGCGGGTGCAGGGGCCTTCTTCTGCGTCTTCAGCTGGTCGAAGCGGTAGAAGGCGTCGCGCACGCCGAGGACCGCGTGGCGCACCGTTGCCGGCAAGCCGTGGCCGGCCGGGACCATGTCGCCAAGGTACAGGGTGGCCTCCCTGGCGCCGAGGTCCCTGAGCGCCTGCGCGGCGCCGCGCACCGCGTCGCGCAGTTGGGCGACGCCGAAGTCCTTGCGCTCGCCCAGTCCTACCAGCAGCACGCGCTCCGCGGCGAGGCCGGGTTGGCGTTGCAGCAGCAGCGTGGCACCGACCTTGGCGGCGAGGTCGCCCTGTGCGAGCACCCGGCGCAACGCGCTCTGCGCCGACTTGTCGGCCAGCAGGCCAGCTTGCGCAAGCGCCGAACCATGGACGCCGAGCACCAGACAACCGGTTTTCGCCTTCTCCGGCGCGAGGTTCCTTATGCTAAATTCCAAGGCGCTTCTCCAGACGATTTTCAACAGGGCGAATGATCGCATGATCTTCCAGCGCGCGCTGCTGCGCGAGTTCGCCAACCTCGCCGTCGCGATGTTCCTCACGGTGTTCCTGGTCGCCCTGACCACGCGCCTGGTTCGCCTGCTGGGACAGGCTGCTGGTGGCAAGATTCCGTCCGACGCGGTGGTGGCGTTCCTGGGCTTCTTCGCGCTGCATGTGTTGCCGATTCTGCTGTCGCTGGCGCTGTTTGGAGCGGTGCTGTTGACGCTGAACCGCGCCTACCGCGATTCTGAAATGGTGATCTGGTTCAACTGCGGTCTGGCGCCCAGCGCGTGGATCCGGCCGGTGCTGACCTTCGCGGTGCCGCTGGTCGTGGTGATCGCCGCCCTGTCGTTCTTCATCTCACCTTGGGCGGCGATGAAGAGCGAGCAGTATCGCAGCCGGATCGACGCCCGCGACGACATCGCCCGCGTCGACCCGGGCACCTTCGGCGAATCCCGCGGCAGCCGGCGCGTGTTCTTCGTCGAATCCATCGCCGGCGACAAGAGCTCGGTGCGTAACGTGTTCATCAACTCGACGCAGCACCAGCGAAGCGGCGTCATGATGAGCGCGCGCGGTTATACCGAGACCGCGACCAGCGGCGACCGATTCCTGGTGCTGGTGAAAGGCCGGCGCTACGAGGGCGCGCCGGGGGCCGCGGACTTTCGCGTCATGGAGTTCGAGCGCTACGCCACCCGGGTGGAGACACGGGAGGGCGAGGAGCCGGAGGCGACCACCAAGAGCCTGTCGACGCTGGCGCTGATCGAGTCCCCGGTGAGGCAGAACCTCGGCGAGCTGTTGTGGCGGGTCGGTATCCCGGTGTCGGCGCTGGTACTCTCGCTGCTGGCGATTCCCTTGAGCTTCGTCAACCCGCGCGCCGGCCGCTCGGTGAACCTGCTGTTCGCGCTGCTTGCCTACATGGTGTACTCGAACCTGATCTCGGTGAGCCAGGCGCGCGTGGCGCAGGGCAAGCTCGACTTTGGTATCGGGCTTTGGCTGGTGCATGCCGTCATGCTGCTCGTGCTGCTGGCGCTGTTCGCGCACCGCCATTCGCTGTTCCGGCTGCCCTGGCGCCGCTGAGCCGTGGTGGAACCCGCATGACGCGCATCGGCACCCTCGAGCGCTACCTCGGGCGCCAGATCTACGGCGCGGTCGGCTTCGTGCTCGCCGGCTTCCTGGCGTTGTTTGCGTTCTTCGACCTGATCCGCGAGCTGAAGGACCTGGGCAATGGCGCCTACCAGCTGCGGCAGATCTTCACCGTGGTGCTGTTGTGGCTGCCGGGGCACGCCTACGAGCTCTTGCCGGTGGCGGTGCTGATCGGCACCCTGTACGTGCTCGCGCACTTGTCGAGCAACTCAGAGTACACCGTGATGCGCGCCTCCGGGCTGTCGCCGGCGCGCGCCGGGCTGGTGCTCGCCAAGGTCGGCGTCGCCGTTGTCGCCCTCACCTTCGCCATTGGCGAGTGGGTCGCGCCGACCACCGAGGAGATGGCGCAGCAGACGCGGATGCGCGCCATGAGCTCGCTCATCGGTCAGGGCCTTCAATCGGGCCTGTGGTTCAAGGACGAGCGCAGCTTCATCAACGTGGCGCAGGCGCCCGAGGCGAACCTGCTGCAGGGCGTGCGGATCTACGAATTCGATGCCGCCTACCGCCTGCGCATCGTCAGCGAGGCGCGTGAGGCCGAATACGCGGGCGCCGGCCTCTGGCGCCTGCGCGAGGTCGTGCAGACGCGCTTTGAGGGCCCCGAGGCGCGCTCCGGCCCCGTGCACGCCGGCCTGGTGACCACGCGCTTTGCCGAGGCGGAGTGGCGCTCGGCGGTGAACCCCGACCTGCTGAGCGTCTTGATTGTGGCGCCGGAGCGGATGTCGGCCTGGAAGCTGTACCGCTACACCCGGCACCTGGCGGGCAACAAGCAGAAGACCGAGCGCTACGAGATCGCGCTGTGGAAGAAGCTGTTCTACCCGCTCGCCACGCTGGTGATGATGGCGCTCGCGCTGCCCTTCGCCTACCTGCAGTCGCGCTCCGGCATGGTCGGGGTCAAGGTGTTCTTCGGCATCATGCTGGGGATCGTGTTCCACATGCTCAACAGCCTGTTTTCGCACGTCGGCCTGCTGCAGCAGTGGCCGCCGGTGGCCGCCGCAGCGGTCCCCAGTGTGCTGTTCTTCGCCACCGCGCTGCTGATGATGCTCTGGATCGAGCGCCTGCGGCCCATGTGGGTGCGCTTCAGGGGCTAGGCTTGCGGGGCTCAACCAGCTCCAGTCGTGTACCGGCGAGGCGATCGTGCAGGAACTGCCGGTCGCGGTCCACCAGCGCCCAGCCCAAGCCGATTCCCGTGACCGTGAAGGTGGCGAACGCGAGCCACGGGTCGCGATGCTTGAACGCCGCGGCGATCGCGGCCAGCAACGCGCCCATCAGCAGCGCGGCGTAGACGAAACGCAGCAGCGCGAGCCGCGCCGGAACGCGCGCGTGCCCAGGCACCGCGAGACGGATGCGCCAGGCCTTCATGGCCAGGGTCTGGCCGCCGCGCAACCAGCACCACAGGAAATAGGCGGCGAACACCGCTAGCAGGAACGCCTGCAGCAGGCCGAGGCGCCAGCCTTCGATCTCGACGGTGCCAGCGGCGAACTGGAACAGCCAGGTGGCCATGAACGCGACCGCGAACAGCAGCATGCCCTCGTACAGCATGCTCGCCAGGCGTCGGCCCAAGCCGGGAACGGGCGCCGCGGCGCCTGGCTCGGTCGGGCTCGCCACGGATCAGGGATAGATCAGGGATGGCGACGGTTGTAGCGCCGGGGCTGGCGGCTTGCGCGGCGCGGACCGGCGCTTGGGCTCGGTGGCCGGCGCATCCACCGGCGGCACGTCGAACATGCGCTTTTCGTGCGGCGCCAGCGACTGGTACTCTGCCCAGTAGCGGCGCAATTCTTCGCGCCGCTCGGGCGACATCTTGCCCAGGTTGCGGTGTTGCTGCCGTGCCTGCCAGCGCTGCGCCGGCGTCAGCTTCGCCCAGGCTTCCATGCGCCGCTTCACGAGCACCTGCCCAGCGGGTTTCATCTTTGGATAGCGCTTGGCGATGCCGACCCACTTGCGTTTCTGCTCCGGGAGGAGTTTGTTCCAGTAGGCCGCCAGCGGCGCGAGGACCTGCTGCTGGTCGGCCGTGAGCGAGGCCCAGGCCGGATCCTTGGGGCCCGGCGTCGCGAACGCGCCCGCGGCGAACGCCGCCAGCAGGAGACCGAAGGCTAGTCTGCGGAGCGCTTCTTGAGCCACGCTTCGAATCCCTTGTCGAGGTAGGCGTCGAGCGGCAGGTCGTCGGTGAGCAACCGGGTGTCGATTTCCTCGACGTCGGCGGCGCGCTGCTCCTGCTGCCAGGTGTAGATGCCGAACAGGCCCGCCATCACCACCGCCATGGGCAGCAGCACGCGCAGCGACAGCCCGCCCAGCCCTCCGAGCCGGCCGAAGGCGTAGCCCACGACTGCAAGCGCCGGCTGCGTTTGCAGTTCCGGCTTGCGCGCCTCGAGCGCGCGCTCGCGCGCCGCGCGCATGCGCTCCGCGACGCGTGGGGAGATGCCTGTGTCGGCCCGCAAGCCCTCGTTGAGGGCCTGCCTGACCTTCATGCCGAAATTCAGTTCATTCATTGCTTGCCCCTACAGTGTGATGCCCCGCGCTCTCAGCGCGATGGCCAATGCATGCGTGGCCCGGGAGCAGTGCGTTTTTACGCTGCCCTCCGAGCATCCCAATGCCTTGGCGGTCTCGGCAACGTCCAGTTCCTCCCAGTAACGCATCAGGAAGGCCTCGCGTTGACGGGCCGGCAGGTTGGAAACCTCTTCGTTAATGATTTCAATCAGTTGCCTTCGCTCCACCTGTTCCCGAGGCTCGTCCGCGGCTTCGCGCCCGTCGGCCGGCCGGAGGCTCTCGAGCGGGTCATCCCCGTCCTCTTCCCGCCCCGGCGAAAGGGACGAGAGCAGGGTGACCCAGAGCGAGCGCACCTTCTGGCGCCGGTACCAGTCACGGATCGCATTTTGCAGGATACGCTGGAACAGCGGCGGCAGCTCCGCGCCGGGCCGGTCGCCGTAGCGCTCAGCGAGGCGCAGCATCGCATCCTGCACGATGTCCAGCGCGGCCTCCTCGTCGCGCACCGCATACACGGCCTGCTTGAAGGCGCGCCGCTCCGCGCCCTCCAGAAAAGCCGAAAGCTCGCTGCGCGATGCCAGTTTCTCTCCCCGCGCCGATCAATTCGGCTTGTACGGGAATGGTATCAAACCGGCCCTCCCCGCGACCCCTGTTGGCTTGACCGCAGCGCAGCAACCCGTTAATCTTGAATGGTTTTCCCCATTCGAGTCGACTGGCTTCATGGATCGCATCAAGACCAAGGAACTGACTGGCGCCGAGATCGTCGTGCGCTGCCTCCAGGCCGAGGGTGTCGATTACATCTTTGGCTATCCCGGGGGCGCCGTCCTCTGGATCTACGACGAACTGTTCAAGCAGGACAAGGTGCGCCACGTCCTGGTGCGCCACGAGCAGGGCGCGGCGCACGCCGCCGACGCCTATTCGCGGTCCTCGGAGAAGGTCGGTGTCTGCCTGGTGACTTCGGGCCCCGGCCTGACCAACGCGGTGACCGGCATCGCCACCGCGTACATGGACTCCATCCCGATGGTGATCCTCAGCGGCCAGGTGCCGACGCACGCCATTGGCGAGGATGCGTTCCAGGAATGCGATGCGGTCGGCATCACGCGACCCTGCGTCAAGCACAACTTCCTGGTCAAGGACATCCGCGACCTTGCAGTGAGTATGAAAAAGGCGTTCCACATCGCCACCACCGGCCGGCCCGGCCCGGTGCTGGTGGACATTCCCAAGGACATCACGGCGCAGCGCCACGAGTTTCACTACCCGGACTCGGTCTCGATGCGCTCCTACAACCCCGTCACCAAGGGCCACGCCGGGCAGATCAAGAAGGCCGTCGCCCTGCTGCAGGAGGCCACGCGGCCGATGGTCTACGCCGGCGGCGGGGTGATCCTGTCCAACGCCTCGGCGCAGTTGCAGGAACTGGTGAAGACGATGGGCTTCCCCTGCACCAACACGCTGATGGGGCTGGGAGGCTATCCCGGCACCGACGCGCAGTCCCTCGGCATGCTCGGGATGCATGGCACCTACGAGGCCAACATGGCCATGCAGCACTGCGACGTGCTGCTCGCCATCGGCGCGCGTTTCGACGACCGCGTTATCGGCGACCCGAAACATTTCGCACAGAACCCGCGCAAGATCATCCACATCGACATCGATCCGTCGTCCATCTCCAAGCGCGTCAAGGTGGACGTTCCCATCGTCGGCAACATCCCCGACGTGCTGCGGGAAATCCTCAAGCAGGTCGACGCACGGAAAGCGGACCAGCCGGCGCTGAAATCGTGGTGGAAGCAGATCGAGGAATGGCGCGGCAAGGACTGCCTCAAGTACGACCGTAAGTCGAAAATCATCAAGCCGCAGTTTGTGCTGGAGAAGCTCTACGAGGTTACCGGTGGCGATGCCATCATCACCTCGGACGTCGGCCAGC